>JAQWCF010000027.1 GCA_028706105.1 Candidatus Margulisiibacteriota bacterium | reverse complement strand
AAAATTACCCAAAAAAAGCATTCGGGTTAACAACTCATTTGGTGCTGCGGAAGAGACTTGAACTCTTACACCGCGAGGCACTAGCCCCTCAAGCTAGCGTGTCTACCAATTCCACCACCGCAGCGAACACAGATAAGTAATGTATGCTTAACCTATAGCACATCAGGTTACTAAAGCCTTTTACAAGAAACTCTAGCAAAACAGCGAAAGCAAAATAAGTTATAAAATACCTTATTACTATAAAACAAATTTCCCTCAAATTCCCCCAAAACTTAAAAATGGAGCAAATTTGAACTCTCCTATTATAACAAATAGATATGATTCCAAGAAGAAAGTATTTGGTCGGTAGTTTAGAACTGCTTATGTGTTAGCCTTAATTTACTCAAAAATTAAGCCGTTATAAGAGTCCTCGTGACTAATATTTTTATCTGTGTTTTGTGTTATAATAACGCACATGGCAGATAATAATAAAAATAATAATAAAATAAGCGACAATTTCACTAGAGGAGATTTTGCTTGCAACTGTGGGTTTTGTAATAGTGAGTTTAAGATGTCTTTGTCTCTTATTGGTATATTGGAGCACCTCAAAGCAAAATTTGCTCAAGACATCAAGATTCATCGTGCTTATGTTTGTGAATACCACGCTAAAGAGTTGTTTGGTAGCAACAAAGACTATCATCATTTAGGTAAGGCTGTAGATATTAGTATTAATAATGTTGAGCTGAAAGATATTTTCCAAGAAGTAGAAAAATTAGATGAAGTTACTGGCATTGGGGTTGTTCCCTCTAAAGGTGTTCTTCACATAGACATGAGAGATAAAGAAAGAAACATTTTCATTGTAGAAAATGGTACGAAAAATGATTTAACGCCCGAGAAGCGGAAGCGCTACGGACTAGAGTAATCTTGAAGCAGTCACTTGACCGCTTTCTTATTTATTTGAATATGCAAAAGGGTTATTCCCCACATACTATTGATGCGTATCGTTTAGATTTATCCCATTTTATAGATTTTTGTAAGAAGAGAAAAGTTAACAACATTAACGATGTCCAAGAAGAGGATTTGAAGCGATATATATATTTTATTCAAGAAAAAGAGTTATCAAAAAGAACAGTTTCCAGAAAAATTTCTTCCTTAAAAAGTTGGTGGAAATATTTAATAAGATTTGGAGTCGTAACTCATGAATTAACAAATTATTTAGAAACTCCAAAGTTAGAAAAAAAACTTCCTAATTTTTTATCACCGGAGGAGATTGATAAATGCTTAGAGGCAGTTAAAGGTTCTGTCTCCGAGTCCAGAGATGTTGCTATTATTGAGCTTCTTTATTCGACTGGGATTCGAGTAGCAGAGCTTGTTTCAGTAGACTTTGGCGATATCGATGAGAGTAGAGAGGAAATAAGAGTTGTTGGAAAAAGAGACAAAGAAAGAATAGTAATACTAGGCAGACAAGCGATGGAAGCAGTCAGAAAATATGTCCAGTCATATAGAATGGAGCATTTAAAGGGTTCAAGAGAAAGAGCACTTTTTGTGAACTCCAAAGGAGGTAGGCTAACAGTTAGAAGCGTGCAACGTTTGTTTCAGCAGATAAGCTCACATTTAGGAAAAGAAATCACGCCACATACATTAAGGCATTCTTTTGCTACTTCGCTTTTAAATAACGGGGCAGATTTACGGATAGTTCAGGAATTATTAGGGCACTCTAGTTTACAGACGACACAATTATATACACATGTTACAGTAAAAAAACTACAAGAATTAATAGATAAAGTCAGATTTTAATAAAATTTTTGTTTGGTGTGCTTGACATTGTTTCTTGTTAGGTTAAAACTAAAAAGTAGGATGTACAGAGAAGTAGAAAATTGGCTGGCCCGCTTGTCGGAGGCAATTTCTCTAAAAAGTTTTTATACTTCTCATAAGAAACTAGGGAGAGTGGTCTTTAATGAGGGAATCGCTATTAATTAGTGCAAGGGCAATGGATCTCAACAGAGATACTATCGACATTACTTCCAATAACATTGCTAATCTAGACACAGTCGGCTATAAAAGAGACAAAGCGTATAACACTTCCTTTAAAGATATTATTGCTAGCAGACTTTATAATCCAACAGAAAAATATTCAGTTCCACATAATGTCAGTGTTACTACAGATTTTTCATCAGGTGGATTTAAGTTTACAGCTGATGATTTAAATGTGGCTATTAGTGGTGATGGGTTTTTTAAAGTGACCATGCCAGATGATACTGTCGCTTATACCAGAAGAGGGGTTTTGTCTTTAGATAGTCAGAAGCGACTTCTGATTGGAGGCAACCCAGTAGTAGGTTCAAGTGGACCAATAACTCTAGAGGATACCAATATAATTATTGATGAAACAGGTAGAATTTTTAATTCAAAGAATCAGTTGATGGGGCAGATGAGTGTGGTTGATATAGAAGATAAAAGCCAACTAAGAAAGGTTGGTAATACGCTCTTTCAAGCTTCAGAAGAAGTAGAAGAAAAGCCATCAGAAGCAGTAATTAAACAGAAATATTTAGAAGATTCTAATGTGAATCAGTCCAATGCAATGATCGAGATGATTTCCTTGTTGGATTCGTTAAGACAATTTGAAACGCAGCAGAAATTAGTGCAGATGCAAGACGAGATGACTGGTAAGGTTATTGCGCAAGTTGGCGCTGTTTAAGTAAAAGTCTAGAAAGGGGCATAGTAAATGACAAGATCAATGTGGATATCAGCAACAGGGATGATGGCTCAACAATTAAATATTGATGTTATAGCTAACAATCTTGCGAACGTTAATACAACTGGGTTCAAAAAATCTAGAGTAGATTTTGAGGATTTAATGTATCAAAAATTAAGTATAACAAATAATTATTATAATGCAGACCAGCAAGGACCACCTGTTCAGGTTGGTTTAGGCGTAAGAAGTACAGGGGTGCCAAAGGTTTACACTGGTGGTAGTTTTCAACAAACTGGAAATGATTTAGATTTAGCCATAGAAGGTTCAGGCTTTTTACAGGTGCGATTGCCCGATGGCACTATTGGTTATACTCGTGCTGGTATTTTAAAAAAAGATGGAGAAGGCTATATTAGCACTCCTGATGGGTTCCTGTTGGAGCCAACGCTTCAGATTCCTAATGATGCTGAAGAGATATTTATAAGTCCAGAAGGTAAAGTGAGTGTCTCTAAAGCAGGCTCAATAGCGAATGAAGAAGTAGGTCAAATATATTTAATTGATTTCCCCAACCCTGCAGGATTAGAGAGCCAAGGTAGAAATGTTTTGAAGGAAACACCTGTTTCTGGTAGTCCGATAGAGAGTACGCCAGGCTTAGATGGTTTGGGGACTATCGCTCAAGGTTATTTAGAGGGTTCCAATGTGGATATTGCGGAAGAGATGATTAAGATGATTATCGCTCAGAGGTCTTATGAAATTAACTCCAAAGCGATTCAAACATCTGACGAATTGTTATCAATGACAAATAATTTAAAAAGGTAAGTGAATGAAATATAGTGTATTTCTTTTCTTGATGTGTCTTGGGTTTGCGATAGAGCCGTCCTATATACAGGAGATGGTTAATAAACAAACAATAGGACAATTGTCAGAGTTTAAGAGCTTCAATATTGAGATTATTCAATCTCCCTATGGTGCCGAGAAAGTATCTCAAGAAGGCGTAAGCATAGATTCACTGGAGATTAAGCCAGGAATAACAGTTGTTAATGTTAACGCTGTTGTCGATGGAAAGAAAACGAGCTTAAGGTATTTAGCAAAAGTAAGAGTGTTTGATAATGTGTTAGTTCTGAAAGAAACCGCTGTTAGCAATAGAGAGTTTGACTCAAGCATCGCTGAGGGCAGAGTTGAAGAAGTCACTGCCCTTTTTGATGCTGGCAAAAATTGGGTTAAGACCGCAGACGAGGCAAAGGGACAAAGGTTTTTGAGAACAGTAAAGAAAGGCAGCATACTGCTTAGGGAAGCGTTAGAAAAAATACCAGAAGTAAAGAAAAATGATGTTGTATCAGTTGTTATTAAAGAAGGTGAAGTAGAGCTTAGTTGTAATGTTGTTGCACTAGAAGATGGATATATTGGCAACACAATAGTTGTTATGCATTCTCAATATAAGAAAAAATTATTCGCAGTTGTTCAGGGAACAGGGATGTTGGAGATAAAGGGTTAAGGAGGAAACCATGAAGAGAGCATTAAAGTTTTTTTTAATAATTATGTTTATGTTTACATGCCAAGCTGAGTCATTATGGAAGGGCGAGAATGTAGGGCTTTTTAATGATCATATAGCAAAAAAAGTTGGGGATAGCCTAACTGTCATCGTCGAGGAATATGTAAAAAATACACAAAGCAGTGGGAGTACTATTAAGAACGCCAGTAGTATATCTTTTGGTCCAGGTACAGGTTATGCCGGATTTGTTGATTCTGCTACAGGCATACCGAACAAAAGTTCTTTTGAGGCTGAGGGAAAGCAAAACACGCTTGGTGAGTTTAAAGCGGAAGTTACGGTTAGAGTAATTGAGGTTTTAGAAAACCGTGAACTAGTTGTTGAGGGAAGCAAGGTAGTCAATATCAATAATGATAAGCAATATCTTTACGTTAAAGGGATTGTTAGACCAGAAAATATTAGTAAAGGCAATATGGTGTCTTCCAGGTATTTAGCTAATTCGCAAATAGATTTTAAGCGTGATGGTGAAATCAATAATGTTAATGACCCAGGCTTGGTAACAAAAATATTTAATATGATTTTTTAAGGAGAAAATGAATGCGTAAAATACAAGTTTTATTGTTAATTTTTATAGTACAAATCAGCTTTTCTCTGAGCCCAGTTGTGAATACAAGGGTTAAAGATATTTGCAGGCTTCTAAATGATAGACAAAATATGTTGATTGGATATGGTTTAGTTGTTGGCTTACAGGGTACCGGTGATGACGCAAGCAACGAAATTGCTAGGCAAGGCGTGGCTAACTTATTGAGTAATTTTGGCGTAAATAATTTAGATATTGATAATCTTAAATCAAAGAACACAGCTGTAGTTATGGTTACTGCAAAATTAGGTGCATTTAATATGCCAGGGGACAATATCGACGTGCAGGTTTCTTCTCTTGGTCAGGCGAGTAGCCTAAAAGGCGGAGTTCTTTTGTTTACTCCACTGAAGGCAGGTAACGGAGGCGTTTATGCTATTGCTCAGGGTCCGGTAGCAGTTGGTGGTTACAGTGTCGAAGGAAAAAGCAGTAAATCAATGAAAAATCATGTTGCTTCTGGCGTTATCCCTAATGGGGCGATTGTAGAAAATTCGGTGGCTACAGAGCTAGTCACAAATGGAGAGCTAGTTTGGATATTAGATAAACAAGACTTTAACACCGCTGAGAATATTAAGAATGCAATAGAAAAGCTAAATAAGGATTGGGACGTGAAAGCGGTAAGTGCTGCTCAAGTTTCCTTGAAAGTACCTTCGGAATATGTGGGAAGAGAAATATCGCTTATCTCAATGGTGGAAGACCTTGATGTTGATACTGATAGCGTTGCCAGAATAATAATCAATGAAAGAACTGGCGCAATTGTTATGGGTGGTCCAGTTAAAATTGCTCCGGTTGTAGTAGCACATCAAAATTTAAATATTTCAGTCAAAAATAGCTCTCAAGTTGTGCAGCCAGGAGCCTTTGCAGGAGGGGATACTGCAATAGTTGAGACTAGCAGAATTTCAGTAGAAGAGGGCAAAACAGGCAGAGCCGTAGAAATAGTGCAAACAAAAGAAAATACAATTGAACAGGTTGTTAGTGTTTTAAATAGAATAGGTATGTCCCCAGGAGACATTATTTCTATTCTTCAAATGATGAAAGAGGCTGGAGCAGTTAAAGCGAAGCTGGAGATAATTTAATGAATATAATGGATGTTGCAAATATTAATAAGAGTGAGCTAGCAGCTAAAGACCTCAAAGCGTCTAAGGATTTGGAAGGGTTTTTTGTGCATTTTTTATTAAAAGAAATGAGAAAAACAATCCCCAAGTCTGATTTATTTGGCAAAAGTGATGCGGAAGAGATGTATGTTGATATGTTAGATCAACAGATAGCTCAGAATATTGCAAATGGTGGCGGATTTGGACTTGCTAAACAGATTAATGCTAGCTTAGCGAACAAGCAAAAAGCAGCAGAAAATTATGGGGAGGTACAGAAAATAATTAATAGCTAAAGTTTTTTTCTTTTATACCGATAATACAAATGTTATTGTATGTTTATTAATATATTTAGGTATAAGGAGATAAAAAATGAGGATTTTAGAATCCGGTGCTTTTGATGAAATAAAGAAAACTTTACTACCAAAACAAGAACGTAAGGTTCAGGAGCAAGGTAGTGATGCAGTTGCAGAAAACAAAGTTGCTGCTGAAAATAAAAGAGCTTTTGAATTAGTATTTAATGATAAAAGCTTTGATATTGATTTGAAAAAGATAGAGCAGATAAAAAAAGACATTGCAGAGGGAAACTATACAGTTGACTCTACAAAAATTGCTGAGGAGATGTTAAAAAGTGAGCAAAGAGGCGAAAGTAGCATGGGACTATTTAAAAGCTAACCTGGATAACCAGGTTGTTGCCTACTCACGTTTAACTACACTCCTTCGTCAAGAAAACAAAGCTCTCATTGAAAGAAATCATCAGAGCCTTATAAATGTTTCCAATCAAAAAGAAATATTAACCCCAGAAATATTTGAACTTCAAACTGAAATGAGCTCTATCATGAACAAAATAGTTGTTTCTGAAAGCTCAAGTATTGTATCCCTTCAACAAGTTATTGCTTTTTCCCCTGAGCAATTTAAGCAAGAGTTTTCTAAATCAAGAGGGGTTTTAATGTCACAAAAAAAGGAAATTATGTTACTTCAATACCGCAATCAAAAGTTAATGGAAAATGCGCTTAAATATATCCAACATATCATGAATAAGGTAATGGACATTCGTTCTGATAATCAACAAGTTTATAGTAAAAGAGGGAGCACAAATGTTTTGGGCGATAGCAGAAACTGGATGGATATTGTTGCCTAACAAAGGAGATGAATTATGTCAGGTGGAATAGAAATAGCACGTAAGGCACTACAAGCAAACGCTTATGTTTTGGATACCATTGGAAACAATATAGCTAATGCTAATACTCCCGGTTATTCAAGGCAGAAGGTATCACTAAAGCCGTCAGAATCAATAAGCATAGCAGTTAATAATGTCAGTAAACCTTTTGCTTCGCTGGGCACAGGCGTAAGTGTTTACAATGTTGAGAGGATGAGAAATGAATTTTTCGATGCCCAAATGAGAAATGTTCTGGGTGAACATGGATCATGGACGCAACAGTCAGTTGCCTATTCAACTATAGAAAGTATCTTTAATGAGCCCTCCGATTTTGGTGTATCTGCAAAGTTAGAAGCATTTTTTGATTCTTGGCATGCAGTTCAACAAGATCCTTCAGATTCAGGAGCAAGAGTGAGTGTGATTTCTACTGCAGACCAATTAGCTAAGAGCTTGCAGACAACCAGATCTTCTTTGCACAATCTGCAACGTAATCTCAATGAAGATGTTCCTTTAAAAATAAAGGAAGCAAATAGCTTAATTTCTAGGCTAAGTGATTTGAATACGCAGATAGTTAAAGCCGGGGCATCCGGCTCGTCGACAAGCTTAAAGGACGAGAGAACAAGGCTTACTAACGATTTAGTGCAGTTAATAGATGCCGATTATTATGAAGACTCTAGGGGTGTGGCTACTATAGCAGTTAATGGAGTTATTCTATTAAGTGAATCTGAGTCAAGTTTTTTAGAAGCTAAAATGACTACAGAGAGCGGAGAAGCTAAGTATGGGATATTTTTAGAAGACACATTAAGGGGAGTAGATATTGCTGGTGGAGAGATTTACGGTTTAATGCAGGCAAGGGATGAAGGTATTGTTGGTTTTATTGATAAATTAAATCAAATAGCGTCTGTGTTGATTGAAAAAGTAAACCAAATTCATCGCGCAGGTTATGACCTTCAAGGTAATCCAGGAGGTAATCTTTTTGAAGGCACAAGTGCTAATGATATTAAGGTAAGCGATTTTATAACAAGAAATGGTTCTTTAATTGCAGCCTCCTCAACGATTAGTAATGTTGAAGGGAACGGAAATAATGCCTTAGCCATTAGTCAGCTAAGAGATCAGGGTGTTTTTGATTCTGGAACAACTTCAATTAGCAAATTCTATCAAAACTTAATATCCAATTTAGGAGTGAACACTCTAGCAGCTACAAATTATTTACAAACAAATAAAGACATAATCAGCCAGCTTAACAATCAGATAGCTGAGGTGTCCGGTGTTTCAATAGATGAAGAAATGGCAGACATGGTTCGTTTTCAGCATGCTTATCAGGCTTCAGCAAAGTATTTGTCTGTTATCCAGCAGGTTTTAGACACATTGATTAATATGGTATAAGGGGGGGAAGCAATGAGAATAACCAATGGTATGATGGCTAATAATGTTTTGGAGAACATTCTTAGAAGTTCGCAAGTATTATATAAAACACAAGACCAAATGAGTTCATTAAAGAAAATCTCCAAGCCTTCTGATGACCCTACCAATATTAATAGGATTATGGGTTTTAAGTCTGGAATCAATAGAATGAGTCAATATTTAAGTAACATTAATTCTGTTAAAGTTAACCTAGATACAGTTGATGGAATTCTTTTTTCTTTAACTAATGAGATTAATAGTGTTCAAACAACTTTGGGACGTTATACGAATTCCGCGTTAAGTGGTGACTATGCTACGATTTTGGCTTCAGATGTAGATAATATCTTTGATAGCATTATGAAATTAGCTAATAGTAAGCTTAATGGGAAATATGTGTTTGGTGGAGATAATGTTTCTCAACCACCTTTTGAAATAGTCGGTGATAAGGTTAAATATAATGGCACAGATGATCAAAAAATAATTACTGTTGGTGAAAATGAAACGCTTGAGGCGAGCATTACCGGTATAGAGTTATTTTCAGTGCATAGGATGGAAGGCGTAAAATACTCTAACTCTCCAGACCAATCTTTATATGCTGCACCAACTAGTGATACGATTAGTATTACAGTTGGAGGAAATACTACCGATATTACTATTGGGTATGATTCAACAAAGGGAATGACTTTACAAAATGTGGTTGATTCAATTAATCAGTCAGGCGCAGAGGTTAATGCTAGGGTTGAGCAGACAGCAGATGGTTATAGGTTAAAAATGGTTTCTCAGTATTTGGGATCAGACGGCGAGATAAATTTGGAGGATAAAATGCCAGGAGGAGTTTTTGAAAAGTTTGGGTTACTTAATTCTGGTGGTGATTTTGTTGGTATACAAAATGTGCCAAAGGGAGGAGTTCTCTCCACAATTTTAAGTATTAAGAATAAAATTCAGAGTGGGAACGAAGATATAGCTCAAGAGATTGAAGATTTAGCGATAGGCAGAGATAATGTTATTAAAGCCCATGCTTTAGTTGGTATATATACCAAAAGAATGGAGGAACGTGAGAGTTTTTTAATAGACCAACAAATACAACAGAAAACTTTGACGTCTTCAATAGAAGATGTAGATTTGGCAGAATTAATGATGGAGTATAATCAGCAGATGATTGCGTATCAATCTGCTTTGAATGTTGGAGCTAAGATAATGGGAAGAACGTTATTGGATTATTTATAGAAGAAATAAACAGGAGGCAAAGATAATGAAAGTTAAAACATTAAGATTTGGAGAACTAGAGGCGAAGGATGAAGATGTTATCGTGTTTCCTAAAGGACCACTTGGGTTTGAAGGTTATAAGTCGTGGATTTTAGTCGACAATGGACTTCTTGGCTGGCTCCAGTCCGCAGAAGATGAAAGCTTAGCCTTTGTGGTTGGGAACCCTTTTGAATTTTACGGAGATTACCAATTTGAGATTTCTGCAAAGGAAATGACGGAACTTGGTATACGTTCAAAGGAAGAAGTAAATGTTTTGTCTATAGTGTCTGTTCCTCCTAATGTGGAAGAAATGACTATTAACTTACTTGCTCCTATTGTTGTTAATAGTAAGACGAAACAGGCAAAACAAGTTATTTTAAGTAACAATGATTACACTGTAAGACATTTTGTGTATGCTGACCTTTTGACGAGTATGAAAAAAAAGGAGGTTGCAAGCGCCTAATGTTAGTACTTACCAGAAAATTAAACCAAGAAATAATCATTCAAGATAATATCACAGTTAAAATTTTAGAAATAAGTGAGAGTGGTGTGAAAATAGGTATTCAGGCACCCAAATCCATTTCAGTTCATAGACAAGAGGTTTATGAGGAAATCCAAGCTGAGAATACCCGAGCAGCTAAAACACCATTAAAATTTGACATTAAAGGTTTTATCAAAGGAGTAGCTTAATGCAACTGCAGTCAACAGGCCTAGATCATTATTCTAGCAACTATAGATTCTCCTCTGTCAAAGGTGAAGTGAAGTCTTTGCAGGAGTCATTTTTGTCAGCAAAAGGTTCTTCTTTTGCCAATATTCAAGATTTTAATAATAAGCTGAATCGTTTAGAGTTAAAGGGAGAAAAGTCCTCTATGTTGCTGAAAATTAATGAGCAACCAAAAGACGTAATGGAACTACTTCAGAAAGTTGCAGGGGGTAAATATCTTACTTTTTTGCAGAATAATGTAGACGGAATAATGTTTGGAAGAAATCTAGAGGAAAAGTCGTCGACTGGTTCTTATTTGGAAAGTTTAGGATTTTCAGTTAGTGGAGCTTCTGCTAAAGAGCTTTCTGGCGGTAAGATGAGCAAGATTATCGGGATTGATACTTATAACCTCAGCTTTCAAAGTGTTGAGACGGAAACTCTGGCGGACGTTGTTTATACAGAACAGGCTCAAACAGTTTCTGTCTTTTTAAATGAACTTAAGCAGGCCTATTTAATTTCCAAAGGAGATTCTGCAGAGAACCAAGATGTTTTTGAATTTATGCAGACGGTTATTGAGGATGTTGAAAGTTACTTAGATTCGGGAAATAGTTTTAATTTTGTTCCTTCGTCTGAAAAAGCAATCCTTCAATCAGTTTTAAGTATGATGCAGGATAGTATCACAAGTCATATTTCTGATACTTATGGTGATTCTTCTAGTGTTCAGTGGGAGTGGCGAGCTTAGTTTTGTTGTCTTATTGACGTTTAATTTTGTTGTGCTAAAAATATTATTGTAGGGTAGTTTAGAGAAAAGGAAAAGTTGGTCCGCATGTCGGGGACAATTCCTAAACTTAATAAACAATGTAAATCTTTTAGGGGGTGGTGTTTTTTTGAACATGCTCAAACCAAGTGGTTTGAAATTTTAAAATGGATTTTAAATTTATAAAAAAGGAAGGAGTTTTAAATGAAAATTAATAATAATATAGCAGCCTTAAATGCTTGGAGAAATTTAGGAATATCAGAAGCAGGAATGTCCTCTTCGTTAGAAAAATTATCCTCAGGCTATAGAATCAATAGAGGGGCAGACGATCCTGCTGGTCTATTGATTTCAGAAAAATTAAGGTCGCAGATTACAGGCTTGAATCAAGCTATTAGTAACGCAAATGATGCAGTATCAATGGTTCAAACAGCTGAAGGTGCGTTAACAGAAATGAATACTATGTTAAATAGTATTAGAGGCTTGGCTGTGCATGCCGCAAATACCTCGGCAAATGATGCAAGTTCTATTGCAGCAGACCAAACAGCAGTTAATAAAGCGGTTGAGTCTATTCAAAGAATAGCAACAACGACCAAATTTGCTGGCAAATTATTGCTTAATGGTAGTGCAACAAATGCAACCATTACAGGTAAAACTGGAACTCTAGCATCTGGGAGTGAGGGTATTACTGTTGCAATAGCTAATGATAGGGAGTTAACTTTAGCTGGGGTAACGGCATTGTTGGGTAACGATAAGTCAGGAGATGTAAGCGTTATTGTAACATCAGCAGCAACTGCAGCTCTTGCTTCGTCAACAGTTAGTGTAGCACCTGCTGGTTTATTTATTTCAGGTCTTGCAACACTTACCCTTGCAAACTTATCAGGCGCTTCTATAGCTATTGCAATAGCATCCAGCACAAACATGACCATGGTTGACCTTGCGTCTGCTATTAATGTTGCGCAAGCCACAACGGGAATAACTGCTTCTTTGGTTGGGCTTGGTGGATATTTAAAATTAACTACAGCTGCTGGTGATTATGGTTTTACAATAACAACTGAAGGAACAGCTGCCGTAGCAGCATCACTCGTTGCTGCTTTAGGATTAGGTGTAGCAAATGCTACTACAACGGCAGTTATTGGTTCAAACATTGTAGGTGAATTAAAGTACGGAACAAATGTAGTTTCATTAGTTGGAAGGGCAACAAATGCAAGCGGATTGTCTAGTTTTACTTCAGTTCAGTCAGGTTGGACTGGTTTAACATTAACATTAGACGCAGCTAGAGCAGCTAATACTAATGTGGCGCAGCAAGCAACATTTTTGTTAGATAAAAATGGAGAAAAACTTAAGTTTTCTTTAACTCCGGATGCTTCGTCCGCAGATATTATCACTTATGGTATTTCTAATTTGCAGATAGGTAAACTAGGAGTAACTTCAGCAGATGGTGTATATAATGCAACAGGAACTTATTCAGGGCTTGAGGCAATTACGACAAATGGTCGCTATAATTTAACAGATGATGCAGAAAAAGCGGTGGCTATAATCGACCAGGCTGTTTCTGATGTTTCTTCTGAAAGATCCAGGCTGGGTTCGTTTCAAAAGTTTACCTTGGAGTCTACGATTAATAACTTAGGTGTAACTAGGGAAAACTTAACAGCCTCAGAATCACGTATTAGAGACGTAGATATGGCACAAGAAATGATGAGTTTTACTAAGAATCAAATTTTAGTTCAAGCAGGTACAGCGATGTTAGCTCAAGCTAATCAGGTGCCATCATCAGTGCTTCAGTTATTACAAGGTTAATTATTAATTAATTGATTAATTTCACTGGGGGTAGCGGGGTATTCGAAAGGATGCCCCGTTTTTTATTTTCTCGCTCGTGATAGCTCATGATATAATATGAGAATGTTTTTAAAATTAACGGGCATCTAAGGAGAGAAAAATGAATTTAAAGGATATCGAAAAACTTATAAAATTAGTAGAAGACTCTGGACTCAGCAAACTAAGTGTTGAAGAAGATGGCGTAAAGATAGAATTAATAAAGGAAGCACAAGACGCAGTAGTGTATCAGTCAGCGCCAGTTATCCAACATGTTGCTGTACCACAAGCATCTAGCCAGGTTGCTCCTGTGGCAGTAGCTCAGGTAACTGGGGAACCAGTTAAAGAGGTAGGAGTAGAAATATTCTTGTCGCCAATGGTTGGAACCTTTTATGCAACCCCATCACCAGAAGCACCTGATTTTGTTAAAGTTGGAGATAAAGTAAAAAAAGGTCAGTCACTTTGTATAATAGAAGCGATGAAGCTTTTTAATGAGATAGAAGCTGACTACAATGGTACTATTTTAGAAATTCTGGTAAATAATCAGGATGCAGTTGAGTTTGGCCAACCTTTATTTAAGATTAAAAAGGATGCCTGATTTTTACAAGCATAAATGGATAGACAATACCAAGAACCAGGACTTACTTTTACAGTTAAGTGAGCTAATTAATGTTAATCCGATTGTTTTGCAGGTAATACTCAATAGAGGGTTTAGCACAAAAGAGCAGATAGAGAATTTTTTGCATCCATCAATCAAGCAAGTAACTCAAGAGTTTTGTCCCAAGCAGATAGTTAAAGCACTAGATAGAGTTGCCGCCGCTATAAAAAATAAAGAAAAAATATGTGTGTTTGGTGACTATGATGCCGATGGCGTTACTGGTACTGTTTTGCTGGTAGAGGGACTTAGACATCTGGGTGGGGACATTAGTTATTACGTTCCACTAAGATATAGTGAAGGTTATGGTATGAATCCTGATGCAGTAAGGTTGCTTCACAAGCAAGGGATTCAACTGATAGTTACTGTGGATTGTGGGATAAGTAATTATGACGAGATAGTGTTAGCCAAAGAATTAGGTATAGACGTTGTGGTAACAGATCACCACACTCCGCCAGAGAATTTACCACCATCTGTAGCATTGATTAATCCTAAGCTTGAACATAAGGACGACAATACATTGTTGGCAGGTGTTGGGGTTGCTTATAAGTTTTTAGATAAACTTTTTCTAAAAATTCGGAAGAGTAGCTTAATGACTAGCAAGCAATATATTGAGCTAGTAGCTATTGGCACAATTACAGATGTAGTTCCACTCTTAGGTGAGAATAGAGTGTTTGTTACTGAAGGGCTTAAAAAACTAAACGGACAAAAGTCGCTGGGATTGCAATATTTGTTAGAGAAAATGGGCTTTAAAAGTAAGGTAGATTCTTTTACTATTGGATTTGGCATTGGCCCAAGATTGAATGCTGCAGGTAGGTTAGATTCAGCAAAGGTAGCAATTGATTTATTAAAAACAAAGAGCATTAAAGAGGCAAAGGCTCTATCTGAAGAATTACATCAGCTTAACGAGAAAAGGAAAATAGAAGGAAATACCATCCACTCACAGTCTGTGGCTATTGTTGAAAAAGACCAAAGCTTGCTGAATAAAAAGGTATTAGTGCTTTCCTCAGACAAGTGGGAAGCAGGTGTAATAGGGATAGTTGCTTCCCAGTTAGCTAAGAAATATGAACGCCCCGTTGCCTTGATTTCTTTTAAAGGAAATGTGGCTAGAGGTTCTATTAGAAGCTTTGCCAATGTCGATATCTTTTCAGCATTAGAAGGGTGCAAGGATTTGTTGATGAATTTTGGTGGGCATAAAGAAGCAGCAGGGTTTGAGATAGCAAAAGATAAGATAGCAGACTTTAAAGTGAAATATATTGACATAATAGAGTCACAGCTCTCAGACCAAGATTTGAAGTCAGAGATTTTAATTGATAGGGAACTGCTTGTTAGCCAAATAAACATTGAAACAATAGAAGCCTTAAAAGTATTAGAGCCATATGGAGAAGCCAACAGGGAACCAATATTTATAACCAAAGGCTTAACGCCTGTTGATTATGAATGTGTTGGTAAGGATAAGGCACATCTCAGAGTATTGTTTGAAAAGGTAGATTATGTTTCTATGGATGATTATCAAACGCACGAGCTGTCTGCCATAGGGTTTAATATGAAGGAATATAAACAAATTTTAGACAACGACACTAAGTTTGACGTTGTTTATAATTTAGCGATTAATGATTTTTACGGCAAGACAGAACCACAGTTAAGAATTTTGGATATTAGACCAAGTAAAGAATAAACAATGAATACAATAAACTTGCTAGAGCCTTATCTTACTAAGTCAAACATTTTAGTTTTTCAGGATGAGCAGGTTAAAAAAAGTTTTATTCGAAATTTACAAGACAAATATAGTTTCCATGAAATTAAATATCTGACACTAGAAGAGTTAAAAGGGCTTTTGTATTTACAAGGCAAACCTGTTATTAAGGGAGAGAAAAGGATAGTTGCTCTAGACAATGCTTTGTCTGTCGATAGCAAAAAGTTTTTTAATTTACATGAATATTTAGATGTTGGAGTTTTTTCTGCTAAATTTTTTGCTTTTTTTGAAACTCTACAAGAAGCGAATACTTGGGATTTGTCAGATAGTTTTTTTGAGTCTACTGCAGATAGTGAAAATCAAATGAATTGGCAGATTGCTAGTTATCACCAACTTGTTTTAGCTAAAGAACAATATTTATCCTTGATAAGTAAACATGGATATATAGATGAAATATTTTTTGAGGCATCAACAATAGATACCAGTTTTTTAGTTGGATATGACCAGGTTGTTTTTATTGGTATTGATATCTTTAGCAAACGTGAGAAGTTAATTATTGAAAAAATACGTGCTGAGAAGCCAGTAATTGAGCTAGCTTCAAGTGAAGTTTTGTCTTTTCAGAAGAATAATTTGCAGACATTTTCCCTGAATAGGTGTTCTGATAGTTTCGGGCAATTAGTGCATTGTGCTAGTAATTCTGACAGAGATTCCTATGACGTAGTGATTGACCTAGCAAATAATTCCATGAGTTATGCGGAATTGCTGGATTTAGAAGTTTTTGAGTTGAAGTATTCTGTCTATTTTACTTCGTCACGAGTTTTTTCGGTCTTAAAGAATTTAGAATTATTGGCAAATAGTTGGGATGGCAACAAAATAGACGGCTTTCGACTTGAGGAAGCATGTAGCAATGATGATTTTTGTAAGTATTATCAGATAAGCCAAGAGGATATAAATAATCTACGTAAGAGGTTAGATAACAAAACAATATATTTTTCCTTGTCGGATTTCTCTCTTAAAAAGGTTGAAGCAGATATTTTAAAACTTAACGGACTAAATGTAGTAGATAATTTGGTGGAATTCATTCAAGGATTAGATTTGGGCAGATTGTTGGAAGATTCTTTCGACACAGTTTTAGATAAGCTCTTTGGTTTGTTATTTAGTCTTCAGCAAGCATTTAACTCGGAAGTTAATGTAGGTAAATCTTTGCAGGGAGTTGGTTGGTTAAAGCTTTTGTTAAAAAGATGCGAGCATCTTAAGTTAGATTACTTGACGCAGAAGTCGCAAGAGAAAAAACTTCGCGTTGTTGATTGGAATAAAGTTTGGTTTTTAGAAAACAAAAAGCTGGTGCTCTTAAACGCTAATGAAAATGTTTTATCTATTCAACATCAAAAAACATACATTCTTACTGAAAAACAATTAAAAGTGCTAGGAGCCAGAACAAAGGAAGATAGTAACAGATTGCAGAAAGAAAGCTTCTTGCAGATGTGTTTAAGGAACAAGCAGGTTACTGTGTATAGCGTTGAAAGCGCTAGTGAAGGCAAGCAAACTAGTTCTTTTGTGGAAGAGTTAGTTTTGGGTTTACCTACAGAGAAAGTCTCCCAAAATCTTGTCGGAGGCGATAGTTATTATGGCCATTATTTGTGTAATATGGTTAGCAACAGGATATTACCCAAGACAGAAAAATCTGAAGAATTAGTTGGTCTTTCGGTAGATGATTTTGGAGAGGCTATTGGTCTAAGCTCAACATCTTTTGACAATTTACTTGCCTGTCCGTTGAAGTTTTATTTAGAGAAAATAGTAAAGTTAAATAGACAGAAAATAGAAGAAAGTATAGACATAAAAGATAATATTTTAGGAAATTTTGTTCATGATATTTTTGCTGCGGTTTGTGTAGAAACAAAGC
The DNA here is from genome assembly GCA_028706105.1 of Candidatus Margulisiibacteriota bacterium. Taxonomy (NCBI): domain Bacteria; kingdom Bacillati; phylum Candidatus Margulisiibacteriota; species Candidatus Margulisiibacteriota bacterium. The sequence continues at coordinate 6,881 of JAQWCF010000027.1, read as the reverse complement.
AGTTTATTGGCCAAGACATCCTTTTTTCCAAGGCCCTGGAAAAAATAAACACCCAGAAAATAATTAATTCAATTCTGACGAAGAATATTGATAATTTCCCTAAAATATATCATCAGTCATATGCTCAGCAGGTTGTTGTACCAGTATTGATGGAGTCAATTAAGAAATTCTTTATGGATATTTGTGGTAAAAAGTTTGGATTAAAAGACATTAGTCGTTTTGACGTGGAAGAAGAGGCTAAAGAAGGCAAGTATTTGCAGGTGGATGTTATTAAGATTGATGGGAAAGAAATCCCTATCAAGATAACAGGGCGGGCAGATTTAAGGGTAGAGCTTCTGGATGGAAGGATATATATCTTTGATTTTAAAACTGGTTCAACAATGAATGACCAGCAACTAAGCTTTTATAGTGAATATTATTACGAAGGAAGAGTCGGTGGTGAAGAATTAAAACCACATTTATATTTTTATCAAGTTTTTGATATGCAGGAAAAGCAAGCTAAGTTTGTTGATATAAAAAGTAAAATTGCTTTGGTTTGGGCTGATTTAGCTAACAAACAAGAGTATGATTTTGCTGTTACAACCAAGGCTTGTAAGTATTGTGAACATGAAGGAATTTGTAGAAAAAATGGATAGATCCAAGGTAATTAAGGCAAGCGCAGGAACAGGCAAGACCTATCGCCTTTCTCTTGAAATCTTGGTGCTTCTTTTTTCAGGTGTTGAGGTTGGTGAAGTTTTTTCAATAACTTTTACTCGTAAGGCTGCAGCAGAAATTAGAGATAGAGTGATCGCGCATTTGTCTCAGCTTCTTGCTTATTTTAAAGGAGAAAGTGAAGACTGCTCCATTCTGAAAGCATTGCAAGAAAAGGGATGCAATGTGGACTTATTCGCAGTTGAAAAAATAAGAGCAAAGTTATTAACAAACAAACAAGACTTTCAAGTCATGACAATAGATGCGTTTATTAACTCTGTGTTCTCTGGGCTCATAGCGCCTTACTTACAAATAGAAGATTTTGTATTAATTGATGCTTCGTTAAATGAAGAAATTATTGACGAAGTTTTAGTGAACATTCTTAGAGATAAACAGAAAAAACAGAGCTTGAATGTTTTGATAAAGCTGAATAAAAAACTTAAGAACCTTTCTCGCTATAAGCAGTTTATTAAATTTGTTGCAAACCAGAGGTTTATTTTGGAAAAGATTCATCAAGAAGAACAAGAGAAAAAAATAACAATCACAGAGTTAAAGAGTTGTTTAGATAAGATGGTTGATTTAATTATTCAAACCAAAGGTTCATATTTTGAATTTGTTAATAAGAATTATTTCCAATCATACGAGCAGTCTATTAGTGAAAAAGATTTTTTAAATAATATTAGATTTGAGTATAAAGCAATGCTTGGACTTTCCAATTTTTGGAGCAAAGTGAAACTGAAGGAAATAAATGAAGAGCTGACCCAGATGTATGAGCAATTTAAGGAAACCTTAGCCAGTTTTATTTTTCAGATCCAAATAGTTCCATTAATGCTGGACTTGCAGGAATTATTAACAGTAATCCTTGGCACGTATGATGAAATTAAATTTAGAAAAAGAACTTTTACTTATCAGGACATTGCTTATTATACTTACAAATACCTTTATGCTGACGAGATGTCTTTGATAGACTTAGAACGGGGAGAGGTGTTGAATGTTTTTTATGAAGCATTATCCTCTAGGGTTAAATATTTACTTATTGATGAATTTCAAGACACCAGTGTTATTCAATGGAATATTTTATTTCCGCTCATAAAAGAGCTTTCTTCGGGTTCTGAATTATCCGGAGGTGTCATTTGCGTCGGTGATGATAAGCAAGCAATTTATGGTTGGCGCGGTGGGGAAAAGGATTTATTAAATAATTTAGAGCAAATACTCACAGTTCAAGAAGCAGAAGTGCTTAAAACATCCTATCGTAGTTCACAATCAGTAATGTTACTTGTAAATGAGATTTTTCTGAGTATCGCAAACAACACCTTGGGCGAGAGAAATGCTTCTTGGCAATACGAGAAAGTAGCTTGTTATAAGCAAGAGAATCAAGGTTATGTCCAGCTTAGAGTTAGTAGACAGAAAGCAGGAGAATATGATGTAGAGCAAGAGATAGAAAAGATAGTAGAAACATTTTCTCTTTTATTAGCAGAGGGCAAATTGCATGCAAGAGGGACCGCCATTTTACTAAGAACCAGTAAAGAAATGGAGCAGGCAGCGGTAGCACTTAAAAAGCGAGGCATTCCCTTTGTTCTTGATAGCTCCTCTTCTATTTTAGATCATAAGGCAGTAAAGCCAGTTCTATATTTATTGAAATATCTGGTCACTGGACAGGTGTCCTTCCTTTTTGATTTTATCAGATCAGATTATTTGGGGTATTCTTTAAAAGCTATTGCTCCATTATTAAAAGCAAATTCTGAGGCAGAAGATGTTACAAAACTAACTCCGTTCTTGGAGATAGTAAGTTTTCTGAAGGATTTACCAAAGAAAGACCCACTTGAGCAGATTATTATTAGAATATTTTCATATTTTCAAGCAGGAAAAGTCTTTTCTCAGTTGCATGACCAGAAAAATATCAGGAAATTTTTAGAAACCGTCAGAGACTTTCAGCTTAATCAATCAAACAAACAAAGCATTGCCGATTTGCTACGGTATTTTGAGCAAAGAAGGAAGACCGAATCTTTTCGCCAAGTTGGACTGGAGTCGAGTGATTCTGTCCAGATTATGACTATTCACAAATCAAAGGGCATGGAGTTTGATAACGTTTTCTATTTGTTAAATCTTGCTGCCAAAGAACCACCCCAAGACGATTATTTACTATATGCAGGTTTTAATCAGAACTTTAATAGTGTTATAGATGGCGTGGTTATCGCGCCAGAGGACAAAATTGTAATCGAGAATCATGCGAGCAAGAAGTATCTATTTGAGCGACAAAACAGAAAAACATTTTTAGAAGAGCTGAATACTATTTATGTTGCACTGACTAGAGCTAAACAAAATTTGTTTTTTAGTTGTATGGTGGGTAAAAAATATGAAGAAATAGCTAAACAAAAGGAGCTATCTGGTTCGAAGAAAGATGTTCAATATTTTTTAATTAAAGAAGCGTTTCACCAGTTTTGCAGTAGTCAGGGAAGAAATTTGCAGAGTCTTTCCTCTTTGGAAGATGAGCCATTAGTTATTGGTGAACTAACAAACTGTTGTCTTGAGAAGAGTACAGTCTCTTCTCAAGAGGAAACAACTATCTTTTCTCCCTCTCGAGAGGGAGTTAGAGGGAGTGTTCCAGGCATTTCGCTAATCAAAAAATTTGATTCCAGCGATCATGAGTTTGATAAAAGAATAGTTTTTGCTAAGGCAACTTATATTATGAAACAATTTGAAGGCTCAATGGTTCACGAGTATTTGTCTAATATCAAATATAACGAACAATTAGAGCATGAACTGGCATGTAAAGTTCTTTATCAAAAATATGGTGATTATTTTTCAAGCCAAGATATGGATAAAATATGCAAGAAATGTAGAGCATTTGTTAACAACCATCTTGATGTTTTTTCTAGCAAATATCGTGTATTTACTGAGTATGTTGTATTTGATGGTACTAAGGAGTATCGAGTGGATAGATTAATGATAGATGATGATGCCAAGAAGGTTTTCATTGTTGACTACAAAACTGGTGAAGAAAAAGAACAACAGCAGTTGGATACCTATCAGCGCATTGTTTCAGACATCTTAGGCAATGGATACAAGATAGAGACAAGGTTTGTAGAGTTCTAACCGCATTTTAGTTAATCCCCCTTCGTAAGCCTAAGGCTTACTCTTCCCCCTTTGATAAAGGGGGCTTATAATCGTTGAGTTCTAACTCCTTCCGTTTTTTAGTCATTCCCGTACAATTCTAGTCATTCCCGCGCAGGCGGGAATCCAGTATTTGATTTTTGTTTTTAAGGTATTAATTCAAGATTACGAATTATGAGTGGATTCCCGCCTGCGCGGGAATGACCAAATAGAGTTGCTGAAACGACAATGAGAGTCGCAGGAAGAACTTTCTGGAGCTCTTATGACTATGTTGTGATTGAGTGGAGGATGTTGCGATAGATAGTTAGAGTGGTTTGATAAGACTAAAACATTTAAACCTTCTCTGTCAGGAGAAGGTGCCGAGATGTAAAGTTGATTAATAGACAGCAAATAGATATCCGGCGGATGAGGCCTGGGGATTACATTCAAAAAACATAATATGTTTTTTACTAAAGGAAGGTTCTTATTTACCGAACATAAGCATAGGTGCTATGCGTACCTATGTATTGTATGGCGTTAAATTAAGAAAGGGGGGAAGTAGTTGTACTAAGGGGGAAATGAGACAAGGATGTCTCTGTTAGATAAAAAACAAGGAGGAAAAGATATGAGAATTAATAATAATATAGCAGCATTGAATGCTTGGAGGAACTTAGGTATCTCTTCAAGTGGCATGGGATCTTCTCTTGAGAAGCTATCATCAGGGTACAGAATCAATAGAGGGGCAGACGATCCTGCCGGTTTAGTTATTTCCAATAAGTTAAGAGCACAAATTGGTGGATTAACACAAGCAATCAGTAACGCCAGCGATGCAGTATCTATGGTACAAACAGCTGAAGGTGCGTTAACAGAAATGAATACTATGTTAAATAGTATTAGAGGTTTAGCAGTTCACGCAGCAAATACAGCTGCAAACGATGCAAGCTCTATTGCAGCGGACCAAACAGCGGTAGATAAAGCTGTTGAGTCTATTCAAAGAATTGCCACAACAACTAAGTTTGCGGGCAAATTTTTACTTAATGGTAGTGCAGGTGGCGCACAAGCCACTGATAAGGTAGGGACTCTTGCAACAGGAAATGATGGAATTACCCTTACTGCTAATGACTTAGATACAAAAGCAGCAGTAGCTTTGTTAGGCGCTACTGAAAAAGGAGACGTTAGCGTAGTAGTAACTTCAGCAGCAACTGCAGGAGTTGCTTCAGCAACAGCTAGCGCAGCGACGGTGTCGATTGAAGGTGCTGTAGCATTTACGGTTGCAAACCTAGCAGGTGTTTCTGCAACTGTTAATATCGCATCTAGCACAAGCATAACAATGGCTTCTATTGCAGCTACTATTAATAGTTCAACAGGCACTACAGGAATAACTGCTTCTTTGGTTGGTTCAGGTGGTGTTTTAAAATTAACTACAGCGGTTGGTGCTAGTTTTGGCTTTACAATAACAACAGCAGGTTCTGGAGCAGCAGGGTTTATTTCTGCTGTAGGATTAGGCACAGCAAGTGCTACTACGGCTGCATTAGTTGGTTCTAATATTGTAGGTCAACTAAAGTATAATGCAAATGTCGTATCATTAGTTGGAGGGGCTACAAACGCAAGTGGCGGAGCAACATTCACGTCTGTTCAAACAGGATGGACTGGGTTAAGTCTAAAGTTAGATGCAACAAGAGCAGCAAACGTTACTGCATCTGAACAAGGTGTATTTACTTTGGATGCTAAGGCAAAAGACCTTAAGTTCTCTTTAACTCCTGATGCAACAACTGCGGATATCATCAAGTATGGTATTGCGAATATGCAGACAACTAAATTAGGATTAAATGCAGTAGCAGGAGAAACTTATTCTGGTCTAAATGCAATTATTTCAAATGCGACTTATAACTTAAGTGACAATGCAGAAGCAGCTGTTGCGATTATCGACTCAGCTATCACTGATGTATCGTCAGAGAGGTCACAGTTAGGGTCATTCCAGAAGTTTACTTTAGAAACAACCATTAACAACCTTGGTGTTACTAAAGAAAACTTAACTGCTTCAGAATCTCGTATTAGAGACGTAGATATGGCAGCGGAAATGATGAATTTCATGAAGAATCAGATTTTGGTACAAGCTGGTACTGCGATGTTAGCACAAGCTAACCAAGTTCCAACTTCAGTATTGCAATTGCTTGGATAAATTAGGTCAAGGATGACGTGATGTGGTTTGGGTGGTGCCGTAGGTGCCACCCTTCTCACCGGTCCTTGAAAGGATGTGAGTTGTATGAATGTAAACATGGATGTTAACAATCTGCCTTTAACAAGCAACCAAGCAACTGTAATGCCACCAAAGCCTGCAAAGTCTGCTTCTCCTGTAGTGCTATCTATTCCTGCTTCTTTCGGGGAAACGAAGAGTCAGAATGTGGATATCGCTAAAGGTGTGGATCCTATAGATATTGATAATCAAATAAAGGCGTCACAAGAACAGATAGACAAGGCAATGCAGCAGATTAAGGAAAAGACTAAAGACATGAGCTTTAGTGTTAACATGAGGTATGACGAACGTATTAATAGAACGATTGCCAAGATCGTGGATAAAATAACTGGCAACGTTATTAAGGAAATACCTCCAGAAGATTTGGTGAAAGTAGCAGTGATGATAAAGGATATGGCTGAAGGAATTATTATAGATAATCAGGCATAGTTTATCTCCATTGTAAAAGCTTAGTTGCTATTGACGTGGTGGCTTGTTAGACTATTATTAAATTAAGAAGCGAGAAAGTCGTAGGGGGTATATTTTGGCAAATATTAGTGGAATGTCTTCTGGTTTAGATACTGAGAGCATCATTAATAGCTTGATGGCTATTAAGAGGCAACAAGTAACAAACCTAACGCAAAAAAGAGACAAAGCTCAAGCAAAAGAAAGCACTTGGGGTAGCATATCTGCAGATTTAGTTTCATTGCAGGTATCTAACTACACTCTTTCTAGAACAGCGACCTTTGGAGCAAAAAGTGCTGTTTCTTCAAATGAGGGCATCCTTTCCATAAGTGCTTCTGTTTCTGCTAATGCTGGGAGTTATTCTTTCTATGTTAATCAGCAGATCGGAAGAGCGTCG
>JAQWCF010000026.1 GCA_028706105.1 Candidatus Margulisiibacteriota bacterium | reverse complement strand
GTACCACAATGATGGACATCGCGATTGCAAAATCAATTGGACTCCCCTAGAAACAGTGCAACACAATAATCTCTGTTCTACATGCGGGAAACCTGTGACTAAAGGTGTAATGTATCGGGTTGCGGAGTTAGCTGATCGGACGGACCCCTCGGAAGCTAAATCCAAACAGACCTTCTGGTCAATCACTCCCTTAGCAGGATTACTGGCTGAGCTTGATAACAAAAAGAACCCTAGATCAAAAGCTATTACAGAAAAATACTTTCATTTAATAAACTCTTTAAGCTCAGAATTGGACGTTCTGCTAACTACTGATTTAAAGGAAATAGCAAAAATATCTGGCACAATTACTGCCGAAGCTATCAATAGATTAAGAGAAGGCTTTATCCTGACAGAAGGTGGCTACGATGGAGAGTTTGGGAAAGTCCACCTTTTTCATGATGGAGAAATTCAAAACTATAAAACTAACAGTCTTTTTTCCCAAGATAAAGCTAGTATACAAAAAGAAAAATACAGCAGTCTGACCTTTGACATTCAACAATTTAAAGAACTAAAAAAAAACATAACATCAGCTATTGAAACAACAAACAGCAACACAATCTGGACTTATACTGAACAAGAAGAAGCCATTGCACACAAAAAAGGCCCTTGTTTGCTGTTAGCTGGACCAGGCACAGGCAAAACAAGGATACTAACAAAAAGAATTATTAGCTTAATCAATAATGGAGTTAACTCCTCCAATATACTAGCATTTACTTTTTCTAATAAAGCAGCGGAAGAAATGAGCGACAACGTAAACAAAAAAATATCTAAAAATAACTGTACTATTAGTACTTTTCATAAACTTGGGTTAACTATCCTTAGAGAAGAATTGAGTTTAAATAATAATGAAAAATTCTTTGGTATTATTGATGAGAGCAAACAAATATCTATCATCAAAAAACTCTTTGATGCTGACCACCAAACTATTTTAAATAACATTAACAACAACAAACAATCCAAATTATTTCTTGAAAAAAAAGATACTATAGTCGAAAGATATAACCAAGAACTTAGAAAAATTAATGCGCTAGACATAAATGACCTTATTTATCTGACTGTGGAAATTCTCATCAACAACCCTAAAACGCTGGCAAAATACCAAAAAAAATTTCAGTGGATATTAGTCGATGAATTTCAGGAAATCAGCGCCATCCAATACCAACTAATTGAACTTTTATCAAATAAACAAAACCTTTTTGTAGCTGGAGACTCTGACCAAGCCGTCTATAGCTCCAAAGGAACTAAAAAAGAGCCCGTAAATAGCTTCATAAGTGATTATACAGAAGCAAGGCTTATCAGTCTTAGCAAAAGCTATAGATGCCCAAACGCGATTCTCAAGGGCGCCTCGTATGTTATAAAAAAGTCAGACGAAATACAAAGAGAAGATGACGGGGCACTAATCGTGCTAAAAGAATTTTCAACTGATGGAGCAGAGGCACAGTGGATAGCAGCAGAAATTGAACAGCTAGTTGGTGGTAGTAGCAACTTCCCCAGAATCAGTGGTGCAAGCAACAAGATGTTTGAAGACGAAATCAGCTTTAAAGATATCGCAATACTTTGCAGGACAAAACACCTTTTTCCTCCTATTATAAAAGCGCTAAATAGTCATCAACTTCCTGTCCAAACAATAAACACAGACAGCATCCTACAAGACTACCCATATAAAGAAATAATTATTGAATTAAAGAACACTTACTTCGGCCTAGAAAATCAGGTGTCCAAAGTAAGCAAAGAAGTCTTGAGTATGTTTGAAAATGGGATGTCTTTAGCTTTTATCCTACGGAGGATTTGCATTGAACACGACATCACCTCTGAGCAACAAAGAATATTAGAAAAAGTCGCAAAACCGTATAAGAATAAATACACTGCTTTTTTTGATGATATTTCACTAAAGACAGGCATTGATGAATATAACAAGCATGCTGACAACATAGCCTTAATGACTATACATGCCTCCAAAGGACTTGATTTTAAATACGTATTCATCCCTGGATGCGAGAGCAAAATAATGCCCTTCCAGTTGTTTAATAAGAAAAATAAAGATGAACTAAAAGAAGAAGCAAATATCCTCTATGTAGCTATGACTAGAGCAACAGACAAGCTATTTATGACCTATGCAAACAAAAGAAAACTACTAAATAAAACAATTAAAGGAAAGCTTAGCCCATTAGTAAAAGGAATTCCTGAAGAATTATTAAATAAAGAAAAAGTTGAGGTTAAAAACAAAAAATCAGTAGACCAACTTAGCCTATTCTAAACACTTCCTCTAGCTCCCTACTTCGACTTCGCTCAGCACAAGTCTCAAGAGAAAGAACAAAATATTAAGAAGTTATTCGCTCTTGCAGATTCCGCAACTTGCGCAACCAGCTGCTTCCTTTTTAGCTACTCTTGTGACAACAACACCGTCAATAAACTCTATGACATCCTGTGGACAAGCTTTCGCACAAAGACCACAGGCGACACATTTGCCTTGGTCAATATAAGCAATATTGTCTATAACTTTAACCGCATCAAACTTGCAAGCTTTTTCACACAATTTACAAGAGATACAACCAACCTTACAAGCTTTTCTAGTATCCGCACCCTTATCTTTGGAACTGCAAGTAACCATGTATGTCTTTTTTAAAGGAATAATTTCGATCAAACTCCTAGGACAAGCGGCAACGCAAAGTCCACAGGAAGTACATTTGTCTTTATCGATTATTGGCTCGTGATTTGCGCCATAACTCAAGGCATCAAATTTACAGACTCTTATGCAATCACCCAATTTTAAACAGCCATATTCACATGAGCTCCATCCACCGGAAGTAAGTGCCGCCATTTCACAAGACTCAATACCAATATATTCAAACTTCTTAGCAACATCGCTATCTTTCATTCCTTGGCACTTAATATAAGCAATATCTCTTAGTCCATCAGTGCTCACTTCTTTGCCCATAATAGCTGCTATCTGTTCAACCTGAGCATCTGAAGCAACTGGACATTTATTTGGCTCTTCTTCACCTTTATAAATAGCTTCTGCTAAACCAACACATCCAGGATAGCCACATGCACCACAATTGGCACCAGGTAACAGTTCCTCTACTTTAACTAACTGTTCTGGTTTATGTACATGAAAAACATCTGAGGCTATTGCTAAAAAAAGGCCTAAAGATAAACCGATAACAGCTAAAATAATAACAATTGTGAAGCCTGTCATTTTTTAGAAAGCTCCAAAAGCTATAAAAGCTAAAGACATAATGCCTCCAGTAATAAAAGCAATCGGAACACCTTTAAAACACTTAGGCACCTTTGACTCTTCCAGTCTTTCTCTCAATCCAGCCATTAACACCAACGCTAATAGAAATCCTAGTCCACCACCTATACTATGCATTATGCTTTCTAATAACGTATAGTTTTCTGTAATGTTCAAAACCGTTACACCTAAAATGGCACAATTTGTAGTAATTAATGGAAGATATATACCCAACATATTTTTAAGTAATGGAGAGGTTTTGTTAATAACTGCTTCTAAAAATTGAACCAGAGAAGCTATTACTAAAATAAAAAATATAGTTTGCAGATAACCAGCGTTCAATGGGTCTAAAATTAACTTTTGAATAAACCAAGTAACAATACTGGCAACAACCATGACAAAGGTAACAGCCAATCCCATACCAATAGATGATTCTTGTTTATTAGAAACACCAACAAAGGGACATATCCCTAAAAATCTGGACAGAACAAAATTGTTAATTAACGCGGCACTAAACAAAATGAAAAATAATTTAGCCAATTAAAACTCTCCCTTTCGCTTGACTTGATAGACATCTTTAATCGATCTTAATTTACCCATTATACTATCCAACAACTCAATCTTCGTCAAACTCAAAATCAAACCAACCACAGCAACACCCTGCGGAGTTGTCCTTAAATTAAAATTTACTATATTAATTTTCATTTCTGCAATCTTAGCAACAATATCATTTAGAAGGCCTATTCTGTCCGACGCTTCTATCTCTAACGCAATATCATATGTACCAGAATAACTATTATCCCACTCTACCTTGATTAACCTTTCCGTATCTGAATTACGTACGTTGTTGCAATCTTTTTTGTGTACAGCAACACCTCTACCTCTTGTAACATAGCCAATAATTCCATCACCAGGCATGGGATTACAGCAACGGCTCAAATAAGCCATAACATCTCCAGCGCCTTCAACAACAACACCGACGCTACTTTTTTTCTGTCGTTGTTTAATCTTAGGTTCTAATATTTCTCTCTCTACTTCTTTTTTCTTTTCCTCTTGTTTCTTAATGGTCTCTTTCTTCTCTTCGTAGACATCAGTGTTTCGTCTAAACCAATATTTAATCTTAGCTCTAGCAGAAGAAGTTTTCACACTGCCAAGCCAAGCTATTTTTGGTTGTTCTATATTTTGAGTAATAATTTCTACTATATCGCCATTACTAAGTGGCTTATCCAAATTCACTATTTGAGAATTAACCTTGGCCCCTATGCAACGATGACCAATAGAAGTGTGAACTCTATAGGCAAAATCTAGCGGAGTTGCTTTTTTGGGCAACTGATACACGTCACCTTTGGGAGTAAAAACAAAAATTTCTTCCACAAATAAATCAAATTTAAGGTCATCATAAAAATCTTTAGCATCACTATCCTTCTGCCACTCAATAAATTCTCTGAGCCAAGAAAGCTTCTTCTCGAACTCTTCTTCTTTTTTACTACGCTCCTTGTACCTCCAATGTGCTGCAACACCAAATTCTGAGACCCTATGCATGTCTTCTGTACGTATTTGCACTTCAACAGGTTTACCACTTTTGGAGATAAGTACGGTGTGTATAGACTGGTACAAGTTTTGCTTAGGCATAGCAACATAGTCTTTAAACCTTCCCGGAATTGGTTTGAAATGAGTATGTAGTACGCCCAAAACTGTATAACATTGCTGAACAGAATCAACAACAACCCTGATGGCATATAAGTCATAAAGATTCTTAATACTCGTGTGCTGACGCTTCATCTTGTTATATATAGACCAAAAATGTTTAGGTCTACCAGAAATGTTTGCCTTCATGCCGTTCTCCTCTAAAAGAAGCTTAACTTGTAAAACAAACTCTTCTATAAACTGTTCTCTTTCTTCTCTCTTTTCTGCAATATCTTTCTTCAACTTTCGATAATCACTCTCATAAAGGATGCGAAAACCTAAATCTTCCATTTCCCATTTTATGTTAGACATGCCCAGCCGATGTGCTAAGGGTGCATAAATATCCATTGTTTCTCTGGCTATTTTCTTCTGATTTTCTTCGGGTAAAAAACTGAGTGTTCGCATGTTATGTAGACGATCGGCTAGTTTAATAATGATAACCCTAATGTCTCTAGCCATAGCCATGAACATTTTTCTAAAGTTTTGAATCTTTTGTTCTTCGTCACTATCAAACTTGATTCTGCCAAGCTTGGTTACTCCATCCACAATAACGGAGATACTTTCGCCAAATTTTTCACGAATCTCGTCTATTTCAACAAAGGTATCTTCAACTACATCATGTAATATAGCAGCAATCAGAGTAGCCTCGTCTGCCTCATATTCAACTAATATTTTGAAAATATTAAAAGGATGCCAAATGTAATCTTCTCCAGATACACGCTTTTGTCCTTTGTGTGCTTCCATGGCATAGTCAAACACATCAAAAAAGAGCTTTGTATTGAAATGGCGATTATAACGCTTTACTTTTTTGACAGTCTCTCTAAGTTGAGAGCGAAGTTCTTGATCCATAAAGGATATTATACATATTTTTCTGCCATTAGGCAGAAAAAATATATTTACCTTCCATGTTTAATTCTAACCTCAGCTTCAGCTTGCCTTAATGCAGACAGCAATTCTTTTTCTTCTTCTTGCAATAATTTAGTGTGTGTTAGGTCTCTAATCTTTAACGAATTGTTTACTCTTGCTCTAAAAACATCTTCTCTGTCATCCATTAAAGCTAGCTTTTTCCCGTCTAAGCAACACTCACCATCTTCATTAATTGTTAGCTTCTGACCAAGATTAATTTTATTTATTAATTCTTCAACCGTTGAATAAGCATTATCTGTAAATATGACTGTTCTTCTTGTTGGTTTTTTTGTGATGGCATCTTCACCTTCTCTAAATATTTCCATTACAAATTTTTCACCAAACAAAAATTGTTCTACTGTTGCAAACACATCATCATTATCAATAACTTTTCTTAACTCCTCTAACTGCACATCATGTAAATTCCGCTCTACTTGCATAGTGTTTCTTTTAAAAACACTCGTATAATAAGCGATTGTCTTTCCCAGCATATCTGTAAATTCCGAGGCATGATTTGGCAACCCACTACCAATATCCAAGTATTCTATCGCTTCCTTATGTAACGCATCCTTCATTAACTCAAAATATGTATCTCCATTATCAACCAAAATATTTATTCTTTTAGAAGATTTCTTTTGTCCTGTTTCTGCTGATAAAATTATATACTGACCTTGTTCGTCTTCTAATATATCTGCAACGTCTATAATATAATGGGGGACGTTTGTACCATCGCTCTTTGTTTCAACGTAATAGTGTCTTAACCTTAACTTATTCCCTTCAACAAGTTCTCCACTAAACCTTGACGAGCCTTCCTCTAAAGAAGAATATAATGCCCGAACAAACTCCTTGTTTCCTTTTTTAACTGTACTGTAAGTTCTGATTCTAGAAACATTTAAAATTTCTCTTAAAACGTTGCTTTGAAAAACATACAAAGCTTCCGTAAAACTATGGATTGGTTTTTTATAACCAAACTCTCGACTAAGCACTTCTGCATAATTAGACTCGTTCATTCCTAACAAAGAAACTCTATGTTTTTCTGCTTTTTGATTTAATTCCTGAATAACTGCTAAGTCTGATTCATGTTGTCTTAACTGCTTCGTGATATATTCAGGCTCAGCTTCTAGTTGAAATAAATCTTGAAACTCCCCCAACATTCTATCCAGTCTATTAAACACACCATTGTTGGTTTTCTCATCCTTAAGAATACTTAACAGTTCTTTTCTTGATTCCTCGTAAGTTATATTCCTAACAAAAAGCTTGATAAACTGTAACTGATTTGAATATACTGAAACCTTTTTTTGCTTAAGTGCTATAAAAAAAGGAATTAATTTAACTGGGATATCTCCACAAACTTCAATGAACTTTCCGCCTTGTAATGGATTAGTTGAATCCAAAGACTGAAAATGCTTAATTGCATAAGCCAATGTTCTGAGTATCCTTGGATTAAAATTCATATTTTCTTCATGATAATCCTGACTATTTTCCCTGCCAGGGATATCATCAACTCCTATTGCAAGTCTTGATAAGACTTTTTTAGCAACGCTTAATAAAACCCCACTATCTATATTAAAATCTAATTTTTGAATTTCTTGATACGTCTTTAATAGCCTCCCTTGAGTATCACAAATACCAGCCTCTTCAAATATTGATTTTATTGTTTCTGCTTTTATTCCACTAACTCTCGCTATTTCCTCTAAACTTCCCTCGTTTACTAATTTTGAACCAACGTCCTTTTTCAAAACAAATCCATTAAAAACTTCATTATCTTGTTCCTCCAATTGAGTAAACTTCGATTCTTCAAAAAACTCTGGATAAACCTTAAAAAGAACATGGTGATACCAAGTAATATCATTCAACCCTATTGTATAATAATCAACATGCTTCCTAATCTCTTCTGCATCCCTTACTGCAAAAGGGTTTTCAATCATAGCACCTATCCTCATATTCTCGTCATATCTTATAGGCCCTGTTTTAGGTATTAATAAATTCTCTTGATTATCTTTTATGCCTGATTCTCTTAATTCTGCAATGCTTTCGTTAATTAAATCAATCCATTCCTCTGTTGCATCATATGCTTCTCCCTTAAGAGCCTTTTTACAATAACCACTAACTCTTTTAACTTCTTTTATTTCATCTGATGTTTGTATATTGGGGAGCAAGATACTTATTGATCCAGGCTCAAAACTTGTAGGCGTGAATTCCCGCAAACCACTTAGAGCCAAATCAACCAGAATATCTCGTACTAATATTTTTCTGCCTTCCCTTGTATTTAAGAGAAATCTCACTGATTGATATGAGTTAGCGTTGTCAGACTTGTCTTGTGTAATATCACTTAATCTTGAAACTATATCTGCACGTGAGTTTTTACTAATAACCTGTGAGTATGTTCTGTGTTTTGTTGACAAACACGTTTTAATATTATCATGCATCGTCAAGCCTATTTCATTACGAACTAATCCTACTGTCCCATAATAATCATCCAAAACTATTTTATCCCCTGGACTTATACTAACTGCCAAATCAAGAGAATGACCATCAAGAGTTTGAGCAGAAAAACCACTGAAACTACTTAAATAATGATTCCTCTTATTGTTAATTTCTACAGCATCTTTAGCTAAAAGATTGTCTTGCTCCCCCGAATTAACAACTATCTTACGAATAGCGTTATCTCCTACAAGACCGTTATCAATTATCATAATATCGTAGGCATTAACTAACCTTTGATAAGATTCACTGTTATGCGACCCAACAAGCAACTTACCCTTAGCATAAGAGACGGTCTTAACATGAGACAATTCATCCTTTAATCCTGAAATAAAAGCTCCTTTATAATTATCGTATTTGCATAAAGAATCTATAAACAATGTATCTATTAGCTCTCTAGGACAGGTAATAAATAATTTTTCTCCTTTTTCTAATTCTGCCAATATAGCCTTCTTATACTTCCTTACTTCGGTGGTCTCTTCTGTTATCTTATATACTATTTCCCTCATATCCAGCATAGCCTTAGGTACAATTAAATTAGCTAATCCAAGATAATTATTGCTATCTCTATCAGCTATTTCGTTAACGGCTTCTGTAAAGGCCTGCCAAAAATCCATATCCTGAGATTTATCAAGAAACACTTTTCGTAAAGCAACACTGGAGTCCTTTTGCAAATGCATCTCTATTTGTCGTTTTGCAGAAAAATCTATAGCATCACGAACATCCTTACCTTCACTCCTAGCTTGATCATATATCGAGCCCATTTCATTTCCATTTAAAATGTTACCAAAAACAAACGAGTAGTCACTTTCTGAGCCTTCAGTCATTGCAGTAATTAACTCATCTTTTGACACATTGTTCATCTTACTTAATACTTCTTTTTTCTCGTTTTCTAACTCACTCATTGCAAATTTAAAACTAAAATTTTTGATTTTTTCACCCACTATTTCAACTGGTACATTTATTCTAGTTATAGTGTCAGGTTGAATCTCAGATCTTTCTCCTCTTATTGCAACTACCTTATTCATCATCATTGTACAAATTTCTCCTTAAATTCATTTCTTTACTTTAACTTATCGAGAGCCAAAACAAGTTTTCCCAATATTTTATAGATATTTAAACTTTTGCCCAAATAAGTCATAATCTAAACTATGGAAAACAAAATCGAACCAATGGATGATTACTTAAACCAACCTGAATCGTTTAAGGATATTGCGAAAATCTGCATCAAGAAAAAAAACAAAGGCCCCTTTGATCAAGTTGTAGCCTCTCTTTATAGGTACCAAAAACTAATTGAATACTTAAAAGACGAAAAAAAACTCCCCACAGAAGACAATAAGCTACTACTAGAAATGCTTACAAAGGGACTGCGTTACAAAAACTTCAGTGAATTCAAGGAAGAAAATATAAGCTCTTTGGCTTTTGGTTTTTTACAAGAAATTCCTGACATAAAGTCCTTTTATAAACACCTATTTAACAAAGATAAACCCATCAAAACTATATTTCTTGAACTAATTAGAGACAAACTTCAAGAACATGAAGAAGGACTAATTTTCTTAAAAAATATTATTGATAAACAAATTGAAGAAAAAGAAAAACAAGAAAAAATTATGAAAATGCAACAAAGCAAAAGCGGTGGACTAACTATTTAGGCGGTTCCTCTAGTAACTGCAAATATCTTTTAGCCTCTGTTGCTGGATAAATTTCAAACAATTTTGCTTTTTTCTTTACTGATAATTTTCTAAAAATAGCTAATTTTTCCTCAGTACTCAGGTTTCTAAAAATAATAATTAACTCGTCTTCAGACATCTTCTCCCAAATTTGTATATATTTTTTAAACGCCTTAGCCTGTTCTGCCTCTGCACCAGAAGCAATCATTTTCCGGTAAACGGCAACCACTGTTCCCGCTGGCATTAGTGGAAAACTTTTTGCAGTCTTTTTAACTGACAAATACTTCAAAATATCCGCGATGTCCTCTTGTTGCATTTTCTTTAGAATATCAGTCACTTTAGCCTCAGGCATTTTCTCGTATACCTTTACCACAGCCTTCAATCTTTTTATTCGTGCTTGCTCTTCCTCTGTCACTGTTAAAGGAACAACTTGTGCAACAGGTACTTGTTCGTCTGGTTGAACTTGCCCAGGAACAGTCGCGGTTGCACCTGGAACCGTCTCGGCTACAGCTTGTTCCTTCTTTTCTTCTGGAATGTCTGTCTTTTTGACAATAAACTTAGGCACCTGAAATAAAGACGCTCCCAAAGAAACTCTCAGGTTATTAACCCAAGCATATAGCAATTCTATTTGTGTACTATTGTTAAAAATAGCATCCTCTGCACTTACGCGAAAAAGTTCTTCGCCTGCTATCTCCGCCTTATAAGTATCGCCATCAATGACTGGCATTAGTTGATTAAAGTCTGACTTGTCGTTTAAAAACTTATTTATTTGTCTAACAACATAAGTAGCTCTAGCATAGGGAAGATTGTCACCTATGCCCGCAAAAATACGCATGACCAAAACATTATCTACCCATATCTCTGCTAACTCTTTGTTATTAATCTGGTTCTTCACAACTCTAAGCTTATATAAAAAAGGAACAAAGTTTTTACCGTCAATATCTGCTGCTTCTAACAAATCTATCTGAAGCTCTCCAGCTTTTTTTATTTTATTTAAATCTTCTTTTTGTTCTTTAGCTAATTGTATCCTTTTTTCTTTTGCCACAATATCTTTTACTATATTATTAACTACGGGCATCTTCTCGGCTATCGTGCTTGGCAAAAAACCAAAAAAAGCCAAATTAGCCAAGGTCAAATAAACAACAGAGCCAACAATAGCCAAAACAATTGAAGACATTAATGTATACTTAAGTATTAACAAAATAGCTAATAAAGGATTAAAAGAAGGTTTTTTTTGAGCAGCATCTGTTAGCTCTTCAACTTTTTCTTCCTTCTTACCTTTTTTAGTTACTTTCTTCTCTTTGGGTTCTTTATCCATTTCAACTAACCTTCCCTCTACCAAATAACTCCCACCTAAATATTAATATCATTAAATGTATCTTTTTGTAATACCCCACTTTACATTAGTTCATATCCTTGTAATATTCTAATTGTGCAGATAAATTAAGGCACATCACGGAAGAACCCAATAAATAAAAGGATTACTTAGACAAATGAGGGGGGAAGTTAATGTTTGCAGCTGAAATGAATGGTTCTTTTATTAATGATATTTTCCGTATAGAAAAAAGTTCAGCCGATAATTCTTCCGATTCTGTATCCTATAATAGAGATAATTCTTCCAAAGATATGTCTTTCCATCAAGATTTACAAAATAAAATTGATGAACAAAAAGGAGAAACTTTTAGAGCAAGAGAAAGAGAAAAAGTAGCTTATACTTTTGACTCACCAGCTAAACCACAAGAAACACAGGGAATACATAATAACGATTTATCTGACGAGTCAACAATAAGCACACAATTACCAACCAAAGTTGCTCCAAAAACTCAAACAATAGACAACGCTAGTAATGTTGAACAAAAAGAACAAAAAACTAATGCCAGCCTAGAAGACATTCTAACTAAGCTAACCTCTTTACTAAAAAAACTTGATGATGAAAACATAGAACCTACAGATGAATTAAATAAAATTTTAGCGTCTCTGGCTAGTCTTCTAGATAAGTTATCGAATAAGACTGTAGCGGATATGCCAAGCAAAGATCAGTTGGCGGATATATCGTCAAAAATCAAACAAATCAACCTAACTAATCCACGCACCCAAGAAAATATTCCAATTACCTTTATTAGTAAAAAAGATTTTGCAGAGTTAGTGAATAAAATATCCACTGATTTGGCAAACAAAAGCATGACACAAATTAATACCCAAGAAATCACTTCACAAATAGCAGAGTTATTAGAAAAACTAGCAGGAGTAATCGCTAGTTCCAAAAAAGAATCACAGATAATTTTTCCAACTTTCGCTAACGAAGAAACTAAAGCAAATGGCGCAAAACTAGAAAAATCAACTAAAGCACCAGTGGATACAATTAAAGTAAACACTGATGAAGAAAACAAACCAATAGAGTTAAATTTAAATAATGAAAAAATAACCGAAGAAGTTCCAAACAAAAAACAAGTCGTCATAAAAGATAAAAATGAAGAGTCTCTTTTTAATCAAAACAATAAAGCTGAAATAAAAGAAGCTCCACCAAAAGTTATGTCGTTAGATAATGATTTATCAGAATTCAACACAAAAATTAATATCAAAGACGTGAAAGAACTAGAGGCAATACCCTTACCTAAAACAAGCAACTCTAATCTAGAGAAACAAAATCAAATAATGAACCAATTCCGTTCATATTTAACAATCAACAAACTAAAAACAGACACAGAAGTAAACATGCGCCTCTACCCTAGAGAATTAGGCGAAGTGAAAATTAAAATCACAAAAGAACAAATCGCTGGCAACGAAAATACTCAAATAATTGCAAAATTCCAAGTATCCAGCGCTGCCGTAAAAGCCATACTGGAAAGTAACTTTGATTCATTAAAAAATGATTTACAACAAAACTCTAATATAGTTATTTCTGCTTTAAGCGTGGAAATAAATAATAAAGAAAGTAACGAAAATAACTTTTCTAACTTTCAAGATAGCAACTTTTCCTCTAAGAGGAAAATCAAAGCGACTGAAATAAAAACAGAGAATACATTGCCAGAACAAATATTAAACAACAACGAAATTAATTCGTTAGCGTAAGGAGGAAAACATGTCATCAGTATCAGGCGTTTCTAGTGCATTATCAAAAACGGACATCGATAACTCAGCAATGCTGGGGAAAGACCAATTTCTAAAACTATTGGTTACTCAGCTTAAGTATCAGGATCCCTTAAACCCAATGCAAAACGAAGACTTCATTGCTCAACTGGCTCAGTTTAGTACACTTGAATCCATGAAAAACATGGAGCAAAGCTTTAAGGGCTCAGAAGCGTACAGTCTAATTGGAAAAATCGTTGTCTTCAAAGACCAAACTTCAGCAGTGGAATCAGAGGGAATAGTGAGTGGAATAAAATCCAAAAATGGTAACTATTATGCAATCATCCCTGTGAAGTCTAACTATGTAGAAAAAACTGATGCACTGCAAGCTTTTGCTCAAGCTAATTTAATGTTTGACCAATACAAAAGTAAACTTTTTACAACAGAATCTCTTTCTGCTGATAATCTTATTTGGAAAAGCACAATCACTTCTGCAGCTGATTTTGCCACTGCTTTAGGTTATGCTAGTCCTTCTGAAGTCCCAGCCTCATTAAAAGACCTTTGGGATGGAAGCTTTTACAAAGACGTACTGATAGACGACATTACACAAGTTTATCCATACACACAATAAAATAGTATAATACTAAAAAAGGAGGTGAAATAAATAATGGTAGATATGAGCAGTTTTAATCAAGAAATCCAAAGACTTCAATCCGAGCAAATCGGGCAAGGTGTAGGTCAAGTTCAAGGAGACAGAAAAGTCTCTCAACAACTTTTCAAAGACGAGTTTCTAAAAAAACTTGGACTAAACGACACGAATGATTCTCTAAAGTTTTCTAACCATGCCATATCACGACTTCAAAAAAGAAACATTGAAATATCTAAAACGCAATTGGAGAGAATCAATCAAGCGTTTGATAAGGTAGCGCAAAAAGGAGCAAAGGAATCTTTGATACTACTTGATGAGTTAGCTTTTGTTGTCAGCGTATCCAATAAAACAGTTGTGACAGCCATGGATCAACAATCCATGAAAGATCAAGTGATAACAAATATAGACAGCGCTGTCATAGGATAATTTGGCCTTTAGCTTTTAGCTTTTGGCTCTTAGGATAAAAATATCGGTCGGCCCTCATGTAGGAGATCGGTAAATCAAAACAGGGGGTAAAATATGTTAAGATCCATGTTCTCAGGTCTCGCAGGTCTAAGTAATAATCAAACAGCCTTAGACGTAGTCGGTAATAATATCGCTAACGTCAACACAGTCGGGTATAAATCTTCCAAGATAGAATTCACAGAGCTTCTAAACCAAACAATAAGAGGTGCTTCGTCTCCTCAAGATTCGGGCAGAGGTGGTACTAACCCTATTCAAGTCGGTCTGGGTGTAGGAACATCTGCTATTACTGTTTCCCACCAACAAGGCAACTTACAATCAACAGGCATAATGAGCGACTTGGCTCTTCAGGGAAGTGGATTCTTTATCCTAGGCGACGGCGAAGGACAAACCTTCTATACCAGAGCTGGTTCCTTCAATTTTGATGCTGATGGCTCATTAGTGCATTCCAGTGGTATGAAGGCTTATGGTTGGATGGCAAACGTAACTGGAGGTATCGACAGAAACAGTACTATCCAAGCTTTGTCTATTCCTGTAGGACAAACCATTAGTGCTAACCCCTCCACAGAAATCAACTATGCTTATAACCTAGATTCGCGTACTTACACCTTAGGCACACCAGTGCTTGCTACTGCTAACTCAGCAAATGTTGCTCTTGTAGGTGGTAAGTTTCTTGGCAACGAGGATGATCCACTAACACTGACAGTAGTTGAACCAACAATTAAAGACGTAAGAGGAAGTCACGCAATTAGTGTTTATTCTGAAACTCATACTGGTGAAAACTCCAATCTCAATGGTACGACTACATTAGGAGCGCAAATTGGTGTAACTGATATCTCTAGTTTTCGCGTGGTCATTGATGGAGAAGAAAAAACAATTAATTTATCTAATGGCACAGCTAGTAGCATTAATCAACTTATCTCTGCTATCAATTCTCAATTAACCGGCGTAACGGCTACCCTAACTGGTGGCAAAATAGAACTCACAAGAACCGTTGCTGGTGATGGAAAAAATATTTATGTGTATGATAAAAAAACTACTATAGATGATAATTTTTTATTAAATCTTACTTCTACTAACATAGCAATTGGTAGTGTCGATGCCACTGAATCAAAAGCCGTTTGGGATTATCTAGTAACTACCGGCATCATTGACAGTGCTGGTGCTTTGACTGCTGACGATGCTGCTATTAGCTTAATTAGTTTAAATAATGTTGGGGGCGTAGATTATAGTGATTTAGCCGTAACCGTAAAAACAATTTTAAAGCAACTGTTAAATGGTGGCTACATCAATTCCACTAATGGTATCGCCTCTAAAGTTTTTGGAGGTGGTGGCGCAAACTCTACAGAATGGTTGCCAGCTGCTAAAACAGTTGGATTAAAAACTGGAGCTGGAGTACTCACCGCCTCAACTGTACTAGGAGGGCTAGTTAACACAAACGATTTAACGGTTACAGCAAATGGAAAAGACTATAGCTTTGACATAAGTGCTGCCGGAATTTCTGATACTTCAAAAGTTGCTGATTTAATTTCCAAATTCAACAATTGGGCGCTTACCCAAACCACCACGACTGATGAGGTGCCCTTTTACATGGGACTAAATAATAAAGGAAATTTATTTGTTACATATACGAATGCTAATACTCTAAAGCCAATATCAATTAAGGACAATGTGCCTGCTGATAATAATGGTATTGCAGATTTATTCTTCGATGATAACATTGCAACCACTTGGGAAGGAGATGACGTAGCAACTAATCAATTTAATAAAATCTCAACACCAGCACATATTAACCATACTTATACTTATGCCGTCGATGCAACCACCACAAATCTTAGTTTAAATTTTGGCGCCGATGATGGCTCTATCACTGGAATAAATGGGGTTACGATTGATACTAATGAAGCTGGGTTTAAGACAGGTAATTTTATTATTCAAACAGTTCCAGCTACAGAATACATTACTTCCACAACTGTTTATGACTCTTTAGGTGCAGAACGTACAGTTACTCTTACCTTTACTAGAGAAGATGACAATCAATGGAGTTACCGGGCATCTGGTAGTGGTGGCGTTGCGGGTGGGGGAACTCTTAACTTCGACAGTAAGGGCAAAATAGTGCCTGGCATCATTGGTGGAGGGAACAACATTATCGTACCAGGAATTAATGGTGCTGATCAATTAGAAATCAATCCCTCTTTTAATACAGTTACCCAGTTTGCGGATAGGTCTTCCTTGGTTCATTCGTCTCAAGACGGCTACCCAAATGGCTCACTTTCTACCTACAGTATCAGTTCAGATGGAACTATCATCGGGATTTATTCTAATGGTCTTAACCAAAACATTGGACAAATTGGGGTGGCTACGTTTAACAATGCAACTGGTCTTTTAAAGAGTTCAGACGGTATGTTTGTGGCTTCCAATAACTCTGGTGAACCACAAATAGGTACAGCCAACACAGGAGGAAGAGGAACAATCTCTGCCGGTACTTTGGAAATGTCCAATGTGGATATTGCCAAAGAGTTTTCTAACATGATTATTTATCAAAGAGGTTTCCAAGCTAATTCAAAAATCATAACAACTGGTGATGAAATTCTACAGACGCTAGTTAACATGAAGAGATAAAGAGTTAATTAGGCATGGATAAGGCTACCCTTGTTGGAATCTTATTAGGAGCGTTCTTCCTAGTTTTTGGGATGGGTGTGAGTTCCGTACCCTCCTTTATAAACGTCCCCTCACTGTTAGTAACTTTTGGGGGGACGTTTGGAGCCATCTTCGTTAGCTTTACCATGCCCCAAGTACTTAGTACAATAACAATTGCTAAGAAAACATTTAATAATCCAGTTGATGACCCTATCACTATTCTGAATCAAATTCTTGCTCTCTCCGAAAAATCAAGACGAGAAGGCATCTTAGCACTAGACAAAGAACTAAAGTCTGTAAAAATCCCCTTTTTAGTTAAAGGGCTACAGCTTGTAGTCGATGGTAGCGATGCTGACACTGTTAGAGAAGTCTTAGAAATTGAAAAAGATGCCATTATTGAAAGGCACAAAATAGGTAAGGACATCTTTGAAACACTTGGTGCCTATGCTCCCGCTTGGGGAATGATTGGAACAATTATTGGGCTTATTCAGATGTTAAAGTCACTAGAAGATCCTGGTAGCGTTGGTCCTGCGATGGCTGTTGCGCTACTTACAACCTTCTATGGAGCGGTTGCTGCTAACCTCTTTTTTATTCCTATGGCTGGTAAGCTGAAAATCCGTTCCCAAGAAGAATTGTTTGCTAAAGATTTAATCTTGGCTGGTATTATCGCTATCCAATCTGGAGACAATCCAAGAACTATCAAAGAAAAACTTGCTGGATACTTGCCTCCATTACAAAGAGAGCAATTAGAAAAAAATGGCAAATAAAAAAGCTGATGATCCAAAGCCAGGGTCACCCGCATGGATGGCTACCTTTAGCGACTTAATGACGCAGATTCTTGTTTTCTTCGTCTTCCTTTTTACTATGTCTTCTCTTGATGTTGTAAAGATGAGAACAGCAATGATTTCCTTTAGTGCAGCTTTTGGTGGCTATTCAACTTTAAAAAACTCAGCTTTTTTTGACAACCAGTTAATGGTCCCCTACCCCGAAACTTCTCCTGATAGACTACAAGGTTCACAAGGCGACGAGATGAGCTCCGCTAGCTTGGCAGAGAAATTAAATGACATCATGTTTATGGTGAAAGCTAATAATAATGAAGAAGAAATCCAAGGCAAATACAATGACCAAGGAAATCTAGAAATAGTCATCAAGGACAAGCTTCTTTTTGAATCTGGCAGTGCGACTTTAAAACCTGAATCATATTCGATACTTGGGAAGATAGGTGAGTCGTTAGCGGACATCGATAACGATATTATCGTTGAGGGTCACACTGATGATGTTCCGCCTACTTCAAAAACTGGTTTCAGGTCTAACTGGGAGCTTTCATCCGCTAGAGCGTTAAGTGTGGCACAAGTATTCATTAAAAATTCTCAAATAAGACCAGATAGATTTTCTATTGCTGGATATGGTGAATACAAACCCCTAGTACAAAATACTTCAGAAAGGAACAAAGCAATCAACAGAAGAGTTTCAGTAATTATTGTCAAAGAGAAGATGAATGGGTTATATTAGCAATATGGCTGAAAAGGAACCCACAACTGAAAATAAAACAAATAAAGAAGAGAAAAACCAAGAAGAACCCAAAAAACCTTCCAAAAAATTACTCATTATTATCATAATATCTTCCATAGTTCTAGTTATGTTAATTGCAACTGTTGTAACTGCAGTCATCTTAACAAAAAGATCCGAAAAAATTGAGGTTCAGACCAAAGAAATGCTTTACCTAGTTCCGATGCGAGAATTCCTAGTTAATTTAATTGACTATGGAGGGCGCAGATTTCTGAAAGCAACTATTGAATTAGAAGTAGACAATCCAGCCGTCATGGCGGAAATAACAACCAAGGAAACTATTTTAAGGAATTACATTATCAACATACTTTCCAGTAAAACATTTAATGATGTTAAGGACATTGAGGGAAAAACAGCGCTGAGAAAAGACATTATTTCTAAAAGTAATTTAATTTTAAAAACTGGTAAAGTATTGAATGTCTATTTCAACGAGTTTATTATACAATAATAGAAACTACAGATAAGAGGATGAGTCATGGTAGATAAAGAAGCAAATTTAGAACAAGAAGAAAAAATGGATGCACCAGCAGATACTAGTTTGCCTCCAAATATCGAAGACCAAAAAAATGCTTCCGAGCCACAGCTCAAAACATTAGCTAATGAAAATTTTAAGAATGGCTCCAATGACATTAGTATTATAACGGAAATCCCGCTTGAGCTTTCAGTAGAGTTAGGAAGAACTAAAAAATCTATTAAAGACATTTTAAACTTTGGTATAGGAACTGTCGTGGAGCTGGAAAAAATTGCTGGTGAACATGTCGACCTTTTGGCTAATGGCAAGCTTCTAGCTAAAGGGGAAGTTGTCGTTGTTGATGATAACTTTGCTATCAGAATTACAGAAATTATAAACAATAAACAAAACACAAAAAATGACTAACGACATCCTATCCTGGTATCCAACTGATAGCTCGGTAATAACTTCTAATTTAAACGAAATTGGAGCTGGCGTAGGCTCAATTAATGTTTTGAACTTCATTTTGTCGCTCTTTTTTGTTTTAATTATCATTTATGGCATATATTTTTTGCTACAACTTATCAATAAAAATAAAAACAAACCTCAAGAACATTTATTAAAAAGAATAAACATTTCACAAAACCTCACAATAGACTTTATCCAAATAAACAAAAAACTCTACATCTTAGCAAATAATCAGAACTCTCTGGAACTTTTGGATGTTATAAAACAAGAAAAAGAAATACTAGAAATCCTGTCCGAAGATTCTGAACATCTTGATAAAAAAACATTAAATGAAAAGTTTGAAAATGCGCTAAAATCTATTTTGCGTAAAACAGACGAAATAGAAAACCTTAAAAAATGATATCAATACCACAAATATCCCTTGCAGTGACCCAGTCATCAGATCCAGGAACATTAAATTCAGCATTACAAATGTTAATACTACTGACAATACTATCCTTAGCTCCTTCGATAATTATTTTATTTACTTCTTTTACGAGAATAATAATTGTCCTTGGTTTCATTAGAAACGCTCTGAGTACACAACAAACGCCACCAACACAAGTGCTCGTTGGAATAGCGCTATTCTTAACTTTTCTTGTTATGGCACCAGTAGCAGAAAAATCTTATAACGAAGGGATTAAGCCTTATACAGAAGGAAAAATCACCCAAGAGCTCGCTATTCAGCGAGGCATGGCACCAGTGCGCGAATTTATGTTTAAACAAACCAGGAAAAAAGACCTGCTACTTTTTGTTAGATATGCAAAATTAAAACCGTTAAATAAAGAGGATATTCCAACTCATATTCTGGTTGCTTCTTTTGTAATATCCGAACTCAAAACAGCTTTTCAGATGGGGTTTGTTCTCTTTATACCTTTTCTAATTATAGACATTGTTATAGCCTCCGTACTGATGTCCATGGGGATGATGATGTTGCCACCAGTTATGATTTCGTTACCTTTTAAAATATTATTATTCTTATTGGTTGATGGTTGGAATTTGATTGTTCGTTCTCTTTTAGCGAGCTTTGGATAATTATGGGCGAAACATTTATTATTAACTTAGGAAGACAAGCTATCTGGATTATTGTTTTAACCTCTGGACCAATCCTTATCGCAACACTTATTTTAGGTGTTGTTATTTCGATAATTCAAGCAGTAACTCAAATCCAAGACATGACGCTAACCTTTGTGCCAAAATTTTTTGCTGTTTTATTGCTACTAACAATAATAGGTGGCTCACTACTAAACACTTTACAGGGGTTCACTATTTATATATTTTCTTCAATCGCACTTTTTGCGCGATGATAAAATATGGAACAATTATTTGAACAATCCCATATTTATCTTTTTCTGCTTATTTTTGTAAGAGTTTCTGGAATATTTGTAACAGCACCGATTTTCTCTACAAGGATAATCCCTGTACACATCAAAGTGTTAATCTCTCTTTATTTAAGCTATGTTGTCTTGCAGTTTCATGGACTTTCACCTCTAGCCTACAAAGACATCCATCTGTTTATCTTCGCAATTTTAATCTTAACTGAAGCCATTATTGGAACATTGATTGGGTTTATTGCTAACTTAGCCTTTAACATGATTCAATTTGGTGGCAGGTTACTGGATATTCTCATGGGCATGCACATCGCAAGCATCATGGACCCGCTTTCACGGGAGCAACAATCACTAATTGGCCAGCTACAATATATAATAGTTATTCTACTTTTTCTAACCTTTAATGGGCATCATCTGATAATTCTTGGGCTAGTACAAAGTTTCGATATCTTGCCAATTGGCACATTAACTTTCACCAGCGCTTTTAGCGAAACCTTCCTCAAAATCATCTCGCAAACATTTATACTCGGGATGAAATTTGCTGCTCCAATCATGGCAATACTTTTCTTAATTGACTTCTGCCTTGGTGTTATCGCAAAAAGCGTGCCACAAATGAATGTTTTCTTAACGGGGATGCCCTTAAAAGCCTTAAGCGGATTTATGCTATTCTTCTTGCTCTTTATTTTCTATGGAAGCTATTTTTCCTCAGTGCCAGAATTAATGTTTGAGCACATTATTACTATCCTCAGGGTACTCTAATGGCTGATCCGTCCAAAACCGAAAAGGCAACTCCTCGGCGACAACAAGAAGCACGAAAAAAAGGCAATGTAGCTAAAAGTCCAGAAGTAGGCACCGCCGTTACTCTACTTGTAGCGGTTATCCTTCTAAAAGTAGGCGGTAAGTCTTTATATAAATACTTTTCCTTCATAACTCAAAATTATTTTACTCGCCTTCATGAATTTGAAATAAATTCAGAAACTGTCTCTTCTATTTTCATGGAAATTCTTTTCCATATTCTAGTTATAGTTTTACCCATCATGGTTATCTTCTTTTCGGTTGTAATATTAAGCAATCTTCTGCAAGTTGGGTTCCTCTTAACTATCGAGCCGATTAAGCCTAGTTTTAGTAAACTAAATGTAATCAAAGGATTCAAAAATCTTTTCTCCAAAACAGCGCTAGCTACTTTATTTAAATCTATAGCTAAAATTGTTTTTGTTGGATATCTCGCTTTTTCCACAATTAGAGACAATTTACCAACAATAGTTAACTTTTTCTTTCAAGACATGGAGTCAAACCTGATGGGAGTCTCGGCCATAGCCTTAAAAATACTAATTAAGCTGACCTTTGCCTTCATTTTGATTGCGATCATGGATTATACTTTTCAGCGATATAACAGAAACCAAAAACTAAAAATGAGTAAGCAAGAAATTAAAGATGAATACAAAAGAACAGAAGGCGACCCCATCATCAAAGGTGCTATTCGCAGAAAACAAATGGAAATGGCTAGAAGAAGAATGATGTCAGAAATCCCTAAAGCAGATGTAGTCATTACAAACCCTACCCACATTGCCATCGCAATTAGCTATAATGCTCAAAAAATGCGAGCCCCAAAAGTAGTAGGCAAAGGTATGAATAAAATTGCGGAAAAAATTAAAGAGCTAGCCAAAGAAAACAATATCCCAATCGTGGAAAATCCGCCTGTTGCTCGAGCGTTATTCAAAGCCTGTGAGGTTGATAAAGAAATACCAGCAGATTTATATTCCACAGTTGCTGAAATACTAACGTATGTGTACAAGATGAATGGGAAAACATTTGGAATATAGATTATAACACTCTCCCTAACCCTCTACTTCCACAAGCTCTGCACAAGTCTCAAGAAAGGGAACACATTAATAAATCTTGGTAACTACTCTTTCCCTTGAGGGAAAGCCGGAAAGGGTGTCCGGATTATGCTAACTTATAAAATAAACTTTTTTATCCTTAAACTTCAATACACCTTGGAGAAACTCCATATTAATTGGCACATAAAAATTATTGCCTTGCCTTATGTCAAAAGTCTTATTGCCCATGACTATTTGTTCCATATTATTTTTATTCATTATTGCAAAACAAGACTCACCAGAGCCAGTTATTTTACTTAAAATACTACCTTTCACTAAATCCATCAAAATATTAATATCCACACCTGAACCTAACAAACTATCAGAGTTTAAAAAGCTACCCATGTCTGTACTTAATAAACTTTCAATTAAGCTTTGTAAGTCATATTTAGTTAGCACTGCACTTAAGTCTGTCGCCAGCATTGTTTTCAATAACTCCAAAACATTTTGTTTTTGTGAGCCTACCGCAATTTGATTACCTAAAAATTCACAACAACAATCATCAATAGAACCAAAACTAAAAATTGAACCACCTACATTCATGACAAAATAATCGGTATCCAGCGTGGTTAAGCTGTTTTGATAATCAAAGGCAATATTTCCGTTACCATCAACAGCTATTCCAATAGAAACAGTTATAACAATTAACTTCCCTCCAACGTTGATAAAAACTTGTTTCTTGTAGGGCATAACTCTGATCAATTTATTGTTTACATTAAAAAGAGCTTCAGCTTTATTTAGTGAAATATTCACCGCTCCTGAAAAGAAAAATTTGCTTTTGGCAACTCTAACTATTTTCTCGAAAGGATTAACTTTTACAACTTCATTCATATATATAGAATCTTTTGTTACCCTAACAATTGCTCCGTCTGCTATATTAATCGTCATATCAGAAGCTTTAATGATAGCTTTCTCTTTATCTAAAAAGACTAAATTATCTTGGTGGAGAAAAACAAGTCCACCTTTCTTGTCTATTACAATTCTAGAATTAACATCAAAAACTAGCCAATATTTTTCTTCTCTGAAAACCAATCTATCTACTTGTACCAAAAATTTTACATTATATTTATTATCAATAACTATGCTTAATTCCTCATTATTAAAAAATAATTCTGCCTTTTTGGGAACCTTAACATATGAATATTGATACCTAACAACACCATCAGCACCATTGAACTGAATATCGGAACTTAGCTCTATCCATTTTTTGTTTAACTTAACTGTCTGCTTCTCTCCATCTAAATGGAGACGATAACCATTAACATCCATAGTTTGAGCTTGAAATCTAAAAGTAGCGATCACGTCCAAATAACTAATAGCAATATTTCCTAAATCATCAATAAAAACATTACTCTCTGCGGTGTTAGAAAGTAGATACTCTTTACTTTCTATACTAAACTTCTGCTCTGACCAATATAAAATTAATCGCTTTCCAGCAAGCTGAATCATGACAAATAACGGATAAAAATAAACCTCACTACCTTTTGGTACACCCACAACATGATTATCCAAATAAAGGATATTTTCTTTATCACTAAAATAAATCTTATCCGCAAACTTAAGCATCCCATCTTCTTCTCTGGTTATCTCAATGTCTAAATAAGAATACAAATCAGCATCTGGCGTTGAGTACAGCTTAAACTCAATGCTTCCTTGATTCTTTTTTGGTTCTACTTTGTCAGTATTACGTCCATAAATAATAACGTCATCGGATTCCTCCAAAAAAATTGTTTCTGAAACCTCTTCTGGATTAAAATTAGCAAATCGCGCCATTTTTAGCGTATCAATATTCATGGAATCATCGGTTGAATTTTCTGTGTCCAATAAGTGATTAACCTTTTGTAATTCAGTCATCTGCTTTATTACCTATACTACGCTGACTCTGCTATCGTAATATTATGAAATTTTTCATTGCCTTCGTACTCATCCTGAATGCCAGACTCCTCTTTCAGCCTATCAATCAATTTTTTCATTTCTCTATATTTAAGCACTAACTGAGGGAAATCTGTTTCAGAAAGCCGAACCTCTAAAAGCTCCATTTGTTTTTTAGTTATTTCATACATTTTAAAATTTATTTCATCTCGCATACTATTAAATTGTTCTTTAGATATTTCTAAGCCAAGCCTATCCGCATTCTTTAATACGCCCTTTATTTTATTCTCTAATAAATCATAAGCCGAACCTCTTAACTCATATAAAGAAGACCTTTCCTCCAAAGCTTCACGCAGCATATCCATTGTCCTGTCTTGAGCAATAGCCTCCGCCTCTTTTTGCACCTGCTCATTAAGCACTTCAGTAAATACGCCCAGCCTCACTAACCCATTCTTCATCTTTCTCATCTTAAACTCTGTCTTTAAATTTGATGAAAACCCTGGGTTTAATGCTCTTTGTAAATAAAGTGCCCTAAGCCTATTAAGAAAAATGTCTTTCTCGTCTTTGGAATCAAATTGATATTCATGCTTTTCCTTCTGCTGATTCCCCTGATTAAACCCTGCCCCGCCAGACATCACATTAATGCCTGAGCCTGCAGCTTGCA
>JAQWCF010000025.1 GCA_028706105.1 Candidatus Margulisiibacteriota bacterium | reverse complement strand
TGTTCCTTTGTAAGCAACATAGTCTTTAATTTTTAAAAGTTTTACATTGTGAGAATTTGCAAAACTAATAAAGTTTTTAGACTATGTTGTTTTTATCGCTCAGACACACTTTTTGTATCACTATCGAACCCGTCGCTGCAAATTACTTAGTCGCTCCTTATAAATTAAATTTTAGGCAGCAAAACAATCAAAATTTTGCCGGAAAAGGATTCGAAGAATAAAACGCAAAAGCTCATTCTTGAGTTTTTCCATCATTTTCTTCAGATTCCATGCAGTTGCCGCCATCAAGGCATTAACTTGAATGCCTTTTTCGCCTAACAAGTAGTTTTGCTCCATTCGGAAATCAGTTTTCAAATGTCCGATTATTGGTTCAATGGCCGCTCTTGCCCTGCATTTTTTACGTTTTTGCTGTTTTTGATAATTTGTATCGTTCATTTTTGGTTTGCCAGGGGTTATAATCTGAACGCCTTTTATTTGACTTTTCCCCTTGCCACCCCGATCGTACGCCAATTCCTGCGGTAATTTCAAGTTGTTATTTTCCATTTGATTAAGCAATGGCTCTATGGTATGCCCATCAAAGGGGTTTTCAACAAAAGCCTGAATTGCAGTAATGATTTTCTTCCCCTTTTTGCCCGTGGTTATCAGTCCCACTTTGTTCCCAAACTCGTATGGTTTATGAGGCTTGCCCTTGGCAATGCAACGGGTAAACGGCTTATGAAGACTGTAAATCTTGTTTGAATCCTCTTGCTGCTGAGTCACTGCTCGCTTGTAAAGATCAAAATCATTTTCGTATTTCTTTTTCTGCATTTCACTCATTTTGCGATCCAGCTCTCGCAATTGAGTATTGGCTATGGTTTTCAAGCGCTTCTTTGCCTTACGTGCTTTTTTGGCACGTTTGGGATGTTTACCGTTGTAGGTATCTCTAACCAATTGTTTGCTTTCACGCGTGTAGCGCTGACGTTGTGTAATCCCTTCTTTTTGAGCGATTGCATTACACTTGTCAATCACTTTTTTACACAGCTTGGCATCTGTAGGAAAAGTGGTGTTATTCTCCTGAACCGTCGTATCCGATAATACAAATCTTGACTTGCGGGATACTTCAACACCATGCAACTTTACACTGTAGGCAAATATCTTGGCGATTCCATCTTCCCCAACCCGGTTGCGAAAATGAACAAAATCACTCGGGTCAAAAGGAAACTTATGCTCAAAATGCACACCGCCACAGAAATACTGAAAATAAACATCTCTAACCCAGTATTCCGGTATACGTTCATCCCCCAGATTGTACAAGTGCTTCAATATCAAACAACCTACCATCAGTCGTATGGGTACGCTGGGTGCTCCTTTGTCTGAATAATAAACTGAAAACTCTCGTTCAAAATAAGACCAATCGATCTTTTTTGACAATAATGCCAACTCATGCTTCATGTCAATAAAATCTTCCAACATTGGACGAAATAATTCTCGCTGACCTTTTTCTGGTAATTTGCCTATCATAAAATTGATTTTTTTGCAGGGTTTTACTCTACAAATATACGAAATACTGCAAATACAAGCAAGTGTTTATCGATTTATTTTGCTGTGTGTCAACAATATATATCACTCATAAGGAGCGACTACTTATTAAGTTCGCAAAACCAACTGCGACCTATATATGACCCCAATCAACGCCCCGTCATTGCGAACGAAGCAATGACGGGGCGTTGATTGATTATTTAAATAAAACGATTATCTTTATGCAAATTAGAAACCATATTTATGATATGCACAAATTAATTAACAGAGACATACAATCATTTGTAAATGAGAATTTAAGCATATTCCCTGCAGTTACAATTTTAGGTCCGAGACAATGTGGTAAGTTCACTTTAGTAAAAATGTTGTTTCAGGATGCAGATGCTTATCTGTATTTGGATCTCCAAAATCTGGATGATTTGAATAAGTTAAAAGAACCGGGGCTGTTTTTCCAGGCTAATCAGCACTTGACAATCTGTTTAGATGAAATTCAGTTAATACCGGAACTTTTTTCTGTATTACGAAGTGAAATAGACCGGAGCCGTCGTCCGGGGCGATTTATTTTGCTGGGTTCAGCTTCGCAGGATCTCATACAGAAAACATCGGAATCGTTAGCCGGGAGGGTTGGTCTCATCGAACTGACTCCATTCACCATTGCGGAAGTAGAGCAAGATACGAATTTTGAATTGAATAAATTCTGGTTACGCGGAGGTTATCCCGATAGTTATCTCGCGTTGTCGGAACAAGGAAGTGAGCTTTGGAGAGAAAATTTTCTTCGAACATACGTCGAAAGAGATATTCCGCAACTTGGATTTCAAATCCCGTCTCTGCAGCTTCGTCGGCTTCTGACTATGTGCGCACATATCCAGGGACAATTATTTAATTCTTCGAAATTAGGAGAGTCGCTGGGTGTTACCTATCAGACTGTTCGCAGGTATATTGATTTGATGGAACAAACTTTTATTATTCGTTCGTTACCTCCGTATGAGAAGAACATCAAAAAACGCTTGATTAAATCTTCTAAAATTTACGTCAGAGATAGTGGCTTGTTGCATCGTTTGCTGCAAATAAGCGATTTCAACTCCCTGATGGGTAATCCGGTTTTCGGCTCATCGTGGGAGGGATTTGTAATCGAAAATATTATTTCTTCCCTGCATGATTGTAAGTTCTCTTTCTACCGCAGTGCCGTGGGTGATGAACTTGACCTGATTATCGAGAGAGCTAACCGGACAATAGCTGTAGAGTGTAAAGCATCATCGGCACCACAGGTTACCAAAGGTTTCTGGAACGCGATTGAAACTGTTCAGCCGGATAAAACATATATTGTTGCACCGGTAATGTCGTCGTACCCGTTTAAAGAACAAGTAGAAGTTTGTGGATTAAGCGATTTTTTAAAAAAGGTGGTATTGGATTTGTATTAAGGAGTATCTCACTGTGTGTCAACAATATATATCACTTATAAGGAGCGACTAAATACAATATTGAAACTTGTTGTTTGACCCTGGAGGAGATGTGAGGGATTAATAAATACTTGATATTCTGGAGGAAACTAAAAACAGTCGATGTTCATGATTATTTCAACAATTAATATTTCTTTATATTTTTACTACAGGTACAGTCTCCCAATCAATTTGCCTCACCGCAGTCTCAACATCGACAAAATCAAAATCAGTAAGCCAGTTATCTAATTTCTTCTTTGCTCCGCTCAAGCCTACATATGCTTTTAACCTTCTCATCATTGGGAGTTCTTTTATCATAGGTTGTGCAGCATCAAAATCACGTGGATGTAAATAACTCATCACATAGCCGGATTGTGACGTCCAGCGTTTAATCAGGTTATAAGAAAACAACCTGAAATACCCTCCTCCGCTGAAAATAACAGGAACTCCCAACATATTATGATAATTAATCGGTAATTCCTTTAATTCAATGCCATTATACTTTAACAGGGAGGGGACTGGCTCTGTGTAAGTAGGTAATCCGCCATGCGCCCTTGGTGCCGGAAATACCGAGCTATCCACTTCGATTCCGTTTTTCACCAACACTTCAAATGCCCATTTGTTATCTTCTCTGATGGAAAATCCGGGGGCACGGAAGTATTTTACCTTTTGCCCGGTGATATCTTCCAGCGTTTTTACCGAAAATTCAACATCTTTATTGAATTCCTTTGGCGTTTGTTCATATACCAGTTGATGCATGCGGGTATGTGTTCCAACCTCATATCCTCTGGCTACAATATCTCTGATAACTTCAGGATAAGTTTCGGCTATCCAACCCAAACAAAAAAAAGTTGCCTTTTGATTGTGCTTCTCAAGCATCGCGAAAATCCGTTCCATGTTTTCATGGATGCGGGAGTCATAGTTTTTCCACTCTTTGGCTGTTTTGGTGGATTCGTTGTCTAAGAGGTGAAACCACTCTTCTATGTCGAAAGTAAGGATGTTCATATTCTATGTTTAGTTAATTATTTCCCAATATCCACCTTTGCCACTACCAATTCGCTCCAGCTTACCATTTTCTTTTAGTTTGTCCAAATCTCGCTGGATTGTTCTGCTCGAAACACCAAAATGTTCAGACAACTCTTGTGCTGATAATTTATTATTTCTTTTTAATAAATCTATGATTTTTTTTAATCGGTTATCTACGACATTATCTACGACATTATCTACGACATTATCTACGACATTATCTGTAACATTATCTGTAACATTTTCTATGTAACTATTATTCTCAGCAAAAACAGTTGCTGCAAATCCTCCCGGGATTATTTCGAATAATGGTTGTTTCAATCCATAATCGACAAACATATTGCGTACACGTTTTATTCCAGTGCCGTATTTCTCAATCCAGCCCATTTCTTTTACAATTTTCGCTATCTGACGATTTCGGGGAGTAGAAACATAATTATTTGTCAATAATTGTTCAATTGTAATTGACTCCGGAAGACCTCCCGGGTTAAAAAATAAAATATGATCGGGAAATATCTTTACAATACTATCGGCGGATGAAGTATAATCACGGTGAATAATCATATTAAGAACCAACTCCCTGATACCTTCAAGCGGATATTGCCAACGTTGGATGTTTTCAACTTGCTTATCCGTAATAATCAATTCCTTATTAATGTGTTTCCTGACAAAAGACATTACTTCATCAACTTGTGTAAGAATATCTCCTGAATTGGTAACATCATCTTTTATAACAACTTCGGAAGCAAAAAAACCAAGTTGAATGGTTGTAAACAGATTGTCTTCTTTGCAAAACATCAGATAACATCCATTTGAGATTCTATTTTCTCCGAGCATAAGCTCATTTTTCACGAGAAATTCTTCTGCTGATTCAAAATGAATATTTGAGTTACGTTGCATAATAATATTCATCACCTTCTCAACCTTCTCAAAAGATATATCATCCTTTGTTTTCCCTGGACGAGGATAATAATCCCAGCTCGAATTGACAGTTTGTAGGTGCATGTTCGACACCTCATTCACCGATAACAAATGATTTGAATTCCCGACACGTTTGTAATATCTTCCTCGTGTTGAAACGGGCTTAATCGGATATTCCATAACTGAAAACGCCACTATATTATTGTCATTGACAAAATGAACCTCTACGTCTGGAATAATCTGCGGTACCGTTTTATTCTTTACTTCATTTATCCAGTTTTGAATGGTTTCTTTCCCAATTTTAACACCAAAGACATCACCCTTATCCGAAATCCCAATATAAACTGCGCCTCCCTTTGCATTCGAAAAAGCAACAAGGGTTTCTATGACATCTTCTTTGAATGATGTTTTAAACTCTGAATGAAGTCCTTCTCCTGCTTGAAGAATATTTTGGAGGTCTAACATAAATGGTGTAATTGCTGTATAGCTCAGAACAAAATATTGGATTTAAACAAATTACAAGAAACACTCATTTTCTTGGTGTTATTTCTTTCACTACTTTGGCAGGACGACCCGTTGCGATTGTCCATGCCGGAATATCTTTAGTTACCAGGGAACCAGCACCAACAATTGCACCCTCTCCTATTGTAACTCCCGGCATTATCATGGAATTCATTCCAATCAAACATCCTTTCTTTAAAATAATCTTTCTCTTGTTATAACTTAATTTGGCATAATCATCACTAATATGATAATCACTTAAATCCCGCTGATGACAAAGCAACAAGCACCTGTTGGCAATATGAACATGATCTTCCATTTCTATTAGATGAGTATTTGTCATATCTACCCACACTTCATACCCAATAAAACAATCCTTACCTACTTTAGCTCCCATCCAACGCCATAAGACCGGACGAATTTTCCTGTAGTTCAAGGGACTTAGCAATACAGAATACATACAGTATTTTAACAAAAAGGCATTACGAATATGCCGTAAACCAGAAACAAACATTCTCCATAAACTAATTTGACCATATTCTTCTTCCGAGAAGTTTAATCCCAAACTTCTCAATAATCTATACGTAAGACTTAATTTCGTCATCAGTTTTCGTTTTGTTCAATTATTCCACATAAATGTTCTATACATTTTTCTTTATCAAAATGTAATTCATAATATTCTCGCCCATTATATCCTAATGTCTCAAAAAATGCTTTATTCGTAATTACTTTTTCTTTTATCATATCTGCAAATGCGACATAATCACCTCCATCAACGACATAACCACACGCTGCTTCTCTTATAATTTCAGCCCCACCACCATCAATCATTGCAACTACAGGTTTACCTGCCGCCATATATGACTGCAAACGTGCAGGAACAACTTGTCTTAAATGTGGAAATTCACCTTTTAATGTTAACAATAAGGCATCTGCAGCTTGATAAAAAGCCGGGATTGACTCAAAGGGATACCTCCCAACTGTATATACAATGTTTTGAAGATTATTTTGTTCAATAAAATTGTCAAGCCATTTTTTCATACTCCCGTCACCAACAAAAATCCATTTTATTTCATCTACTTCTCTTAACAAAAGAACTGATCTCATAACAGCATCCAGATTTTGAGACTTACCTAAATTCCCTGCCATTAAAATTTTAAAACCATCAGGTAGGACCGGAATAGGATAGTTCGAATCCATTTTAAGTATATCCTCACTCCAGTTTGGAAAATACTCAATCTTATTTGAATAATTCCCTTTGGGTTCTATTAAATTCCGGAACCCTCTGGAACTAATTAGTATCTTATCTGAGTTATTGTACATGAACTTAACTATTGAGTCAACAAAATTAAGTAATCTCTGGCTCTTAATTCCACCACCTGATTTCATAGCATCAGGCCAAATATCAAGCACCCAAAAATAGATTGGAATTCTTTGCATCTTCTTAACTAAAACGGCAGGGTACCCCTGAGTTATGGGAGATGTCTCATGTACAATAATACATTTATACTTCGTAACTAAAGACAATAAAAACGCCCATACAGAACCAAAAAAAGCAAATGTCAAGTAGTTAAATACTAATTCGATTCCACTTCCCCGGCCTCTTGGCGTTTGCAAAGCCCTAAAAACCCTGACTCCTTTAATTTTCTGATATCGCTTTTCAAAGACGCCATATCCTTTATAATATTTACCTTCCGGATAATTCGGGATACCTGTAAGCACATCTACTTTATAACCCTTCTTTACAATTTCAAAAGCAATATCATTGCTTTTGAAATTCTCAGGATAAAAATATTGCGTAACTAAAAGTATTCTCATTAATCAGATATTTTTCAAATCTATCACAAATGAATTCCCATCAACTTTTTTTAAGGCTCTGCCTGAAAAAACAATCTTCGAAAAGTTATTTGAAACATTATATTCAGGAAATCTGATAGAGCCAAATTGGAATAATTTGAATGAAAGGATATCTTTTTCAAACCCACATATACAATCCCAATGAATTCCATCCGAACTCGTCCAGAGATATGACTTCATATCTTTATTTACTTTTGAAGGCTCCACCGTTGTTGATAATAAAGAATAGGCATCACTTTGAACACTATATATACATGACCCCTGAATTTCCTGCAAAACAGTTATTTCCAACGTTTCTCTGTCAAAGCATTTTATTTGATTTTTTATATACTGAGAATCAGTCGCATAAACAATGTGATTTTCGTAAAACAGCAATCTACACGTTCTGAACTCCTGTCCACCCCTAAAAACTATATTAAAAGTACTAAATTCATCATCCGTGTAACCAATAATACATTCATCTTCTCTATCTCCAGTCACAACCCACAAATAATCTGTGAATTTGTCGTAGAAAATCCCATGAATATGATTAATCATGCCTTGATCAAAAGTGTATGCAATATTCCAATTTTCACCATCATCTTCTGATTTATATAGATGGACTGGTAATTTTTCGTAATTAGAGAAATATTCTCCAAAAAAAATTGAGCCGTTCCTACTTTGACATAATGATAAAGGACGAGTTCCTCTTGGTACGTTAAATGACTTTTCGAAAATGTGAGTATTGGGATTGTATTTATAGATTCCTTTTTTTGAAATACAGAGAATGGTATTGTCATTAAATACATATAAATTCCTTATTTCGGCACGAAACAATCGTCTGGTCAGGAAGAACTTTGCAAACAATGACATTATTTTGCCTTCATTCAATCGTGCAAAATAGGTCCATCTATTTGACTCAATATGATACTTGTATAACTTGTATCCTCTTGCACCAATCCAAAAATAGTCTGATACGTATAAAATAAAAAAGTTTCTGACCTTTAGTGCCTTTAACTTTTTACTAAAATAATCTGAGAAAATGTTCGTGTTAATGAATTTTACCATGATAAATTTTCCATTCAAAAAATCACTTCACCGGATGACAAATTATTGTTAATGATTATCAGACTTATAAGAAACATCAAAATGAATTATTTGCCATTAAAGCTAAAAATTTATGATATAGAGTTTAATTAACTATTAAATTATTTGTTTGTGTTAAACAACGAGTAAAAATCAACTTTATCAAACACCTGTAATTTACCTCCTATTGTAGCATCATAAATTTCCCTGTTATTTTTTTCATATACCTTTTTTGATAATTGATATGCATACTCTTCAACATCATATGATGGTGCATCCCACACCATACCTTTTTTATAATAACCTTTTATAAAATGATTATCCTCTTTCCCATCGCTAACTACAGCTTTTCCTGATTTTAAATTTGTATCATAACTGTGGTCTT
The DNA here is from genome assembly GCA_028706105.1 of Candidatus Margulisiibacteriota bacterium. Lineage (NCBI taxonomy): Bacteria > Bacillati > Candidatus Margulisiibacteriota > Candidatus Margulisiibacteriota bacterium. Next base: position 17,174 of record JAQWCF010000025.1, on the reverse strand, counting down.
TGCCAATAATATAGACCTTTGAGAATCCCATGAAAAATGCGAGCTGAATACACGTAAACGTGACAGACGCACCATTACCAGTTTGATGCTTTGATATGTCTTTAGGAAAACTTATACTAAAACCGACTTTAACAAAATGCTGATTAACTTTTTTATCAAATAAGTTTCTTTGATTCCAATTGTAGAAAACAGGGATTTTAAGTTCATTAAAATCTTCCGCGAATTGTCGTAATTGACATTTTTCATCAATAGTAGCTAAATAGGTCGGAAGAAATCCTTTCTCTTTTTCAAGTAAATAAATTCTGTTCATTCCAATTGTATATTCATTTTTCAACAAATCAAAATCAATGTGTTTTAAACTTGGACCGTTAGCAATGATAAAACATCTTTCTCCTTTATGTAAATCCTTAAATGCAGCTAATTTTTGTTTATTTTTTTTTGAGAAACCAAAAGGAAAGTGCCAAGCTATTATATTGGGGATATTATATAATCTTCGTTTTAACAAATTATATAAACGTTCAAATGACATCTTTTTTATGGCACTTAAATATCTTCTAAAATTAATTGTGATACTATTCATCTAAATTATTTATTTATTTTATCCATTTCGTTTTTCGCGTTTTCTCCCATAAATAAAAAATCAGTGCTAAATGCTAAGAAATTATATCCTTCATCAATCTTTTCTTTTAACTTTTTAATTTGCGGATTAATTACATGAAACCCCATAGATATTTTCTTGGTTTTACATATCTGTTTAAACTTTTCTAATAAATCTTTTACATTTTCTTTGTCATATTCACCAGGAAAACCTAAAGATCCGGAGAGGTCATATGGACCAATTATTGTCCCATCAATACCTTCAGTTTCAATTATCTCATTTAGATTATTTATTCCTTCATAGTGCTCAATTTGTGCAATTACAACAAGATGCTTTTTAATCCACTGTTTATATGAATTAAATCCAAAGCCATAATTTTGGGCTCGGGCGAGACCAACACCTCTAGTTCCTTCTGGTGGATATTTTGCATATGAGACTGCATTTCTTGCATCCTGAACGTTACAAACCATAGGAACAATAATTCCATCGGCACCAGCATCCAGTACCCTTTTGATAACAACTTCTTCATTTTTACTCACTCGTACCAAAGCAGCCATGCCTTTAGATTGTATTGAAGTAATTAAAGATTGAACCATAGAAAAATCTATAGTAGTGTGTTCAATATCTATCACTAACCATTCAAAACCTGCATTTGCAAGTATTTCAGGAATAGCAGGATGACCAATAGTTATCCAGGAACCAATTGTCAGTTCTTTATTTTGTAGCTTCTTTTTTAAACTTGTATTTTTCATAAATTCAAACTTTAAATTTCATTTTATATTTCAGCAAATACTGTTACAGCACCTCCATTACCATCTGCAACAAAAAGTGGAGCAACAATTGCTCTTATAATTCCGGTGTTAATATGTTTAAGTGACATGTCTTCAATGATTAGTATTTCTTTTTGCTTATTTGATGGACATAAGAATTCTCTGTGACTCTCTCTCCCAACTGCCCTGTGTTGCCATGAAGATAAAGATATAAAATCAAATCCAACACATCTTAATTTTGGAAAATTCAGACGGAAAAACTTTGCCAAATCAGGACTTAAACCCGGGTTTTCTTCCCAATACCTCTTAGTCCCCCTATATTGCTCAAAGCCTGTTCTGATTAACAACAAATCAACCTCAGGATTATGGTTAAGTCCATTAATAAAAGAATCGTTACTTATTAATGAACCAGAATTACAAGCAATATCTATCAATACTACATTATTAAACACAAAATCCTGAATTGGATATTCATGTGTTTTCCTGCCGTTTTCACAAAAATGAAATGGTACATCAATGTGGGTGCCTATGTGATTATTTGAAAAATGCCAAGTAGATGTATTTGCAGAATCACCGTTTTTTATGGATGAATTAACATTTATTGTTAAACAATCTTTATCTCCATATGATGGAGTTTGTTGATTCAAGATATGTGATAGACAGAGGTATTTACTCATTTTTCATTTTTCGATGTAATAGAAATTCAGCCCAGTAGAAGTCTTCAATATCATCAATATCAGCAGCCTCTAATCTATCAATTGGGAACATAAGTGGGTTTGATCCTAATCTGTTTTTTATTTTTTTATTTGTTTCTTTTGAAAATATATAGAAACATGAGTTCTCCTCATAAATAGGTTCCAAATCTTGTGTTCTGATTAAATGTTTTGGATCATGATTAATTCCTGTTCCATCAGGCCAATAAAAACGTGTTTTGACTACTGTAACAGAAAAAAGAGCATCATGCTCTTTTTGGCTGAAAAATGTTTCAATGCCCTTGTCTATTGTTTCAGTTGTTAATAAGGGGTTTGTGCTGTGGGTTTGAAGATAATACTCCCCGGTTGTTTGACAAAGATCGTATTCTATCAAAGGTTGAATACTAACCATATCACCCAACAAAAAATCCGGTCTTTTTAATATCGTAACTTTGAAATTCTTTTGCGCACTTTCAGCAATTTCATCTGAGTCCGTATTGATAATTATTTCATCAATATATTTACTTTTAGATAAGGTTTCCATTATCCAATGAAATGCTGGTTTGCCTGCAAGTGGACGAATATTTTTATTTGGAACCCTTTCTGAGTGTCCTTTCATAGGGACAAGAGCCTTAATTTTAGGGATTAACATTGATAGATACCTTAATAGTAATTTTCTTAATTAATTCAGATTCTGTAATAAAATGTTGTGGACTATGACCATCTTCCGGGAACATAATTGCAAAGATACTATTACCAATATCCACATTCGTTCCTTGTAAGGATGGTTTTTTATAAAATGTACGGTCATTTTCTTCATCATATGGGATATTCACATCCATTTGATCAATTGGTGACCATTTAACTCTCTCAAGACCTCTGATCGGGTATTGAATATCAATTACATATTTGTGGGCTTCATATCCTCTTTTAAAACATGCAACTGTTGAATACTCTGTCACTAACGCCTTAACTCTTTCATTAATTTTGTAAGTTCCTAATTCAATTTCAGTTTTTGCATTTGCAATAAATTGAAGTCCTGCAAAAATATCAGCAGAAACCCCCTTATAGATTTCAATGTTTTTAATATGATCTAATATCATTTTTTTACTTGTTTGTTACGAAAACATTCATAAGTTTTTTTTCTATATCAACAAATTTATATTTTACCTTTCCTCCAGCTGCTTTTACTAATGCAATACCTGCCGCAACATCCCAAAAAGCAATATTTTGCTCACTATATGCTTCTACTGATCCATTAGCAACTAATGATAAGGACAAAGCAGCAGATCCTAAAAGTCTAATTTTTTTATATTCTTTTACAGTTTTGATAAAATCAACTATTGTTTTATCTTCGAAAGAAAAATAAACTGGAAATCCTGTAGTAATAACAGAATTCGACTTTTTATAAATATCACTCACATGAATTTTCTTTTTATTAACAAATGCCCCTTCACCAACAATTCCTTTATACATTTTGTTGTGATTAAAATCATAAATTACACCCAAAATGGGTTCGTTTTTATTCCAAAGCGCAATTGATATGCAATTTAATGGAATATCTCTGGAGTAATTTAATGACCCATCTAAAGGATCTACAATCCATAATAAATCAGAGTTATGATTCATTTCAAGTAAACCAGTTTCTTCACTTAGAATATTTATGTTAGTTTCTTTTAAGGAGTCTATTAAAATTTTTTCAGAATCAATATCTGCTTGTAATTTTATATCCTTTCCTGAAGAACTATTGATTTTCTTCTGCTCATACTTGACAAGGATTTCTCCCGAAAGTAACGCAGCTTTTAGCGCTTTGTTTAATAATTCAGCATACATAATTACTGCAAATTTAAAAATTCTTCATCTTTAGACAAATAATTTACAATCAAATGATCATAAATCATGTGTAAATCTTCAATCGGGCCATAATCCCCTTTTGGATTTTCTGTATAAAGTGAACAACTGCACACTTCTTTTAACTTACCTCCAGTGAACCCGATGAATCCAATAGATGTCCCACCATGTTCATTAGCATATTGTGCTGCACGAACAACATTCTCTGAATTCCCACTGGCTGAGATACATATAATTGCATCTCCCTTTTGGAAGTGACCTTTTAGTTGTTCTGTAAAAATATCATCAAAAGTCGTGTCATTCCCTACGGCAGTAATCATTGGAATGTTATCAGTCAACGCTCTGACTTTGGGTCTGAACTTTGTAAAATATCGCACGAAGAAACTGAAATCCGCTTGTATGTGGGATGCAGTTGCTGCACTCCCCCCATTTCCACAAACATATAATGTATTCCCACTTTTGAAAGTTTTTACCATGATATTAATGACTTTTTCTAATTCATTCATATCAACCAAGTCTAACAATCTGTTAAGTCTTGTTCTATAATCTTCAAAAAACAGCTTTAAAGTATTGGTTCTATCCATATTGTAGTTGTTAAAAGTCTTTTTGTTCATAAATCTTATCAATAATTTTCATCAATTTAAGTGCATCTGTTGAATTACCGATTTCAATGTTTGTGTCATTTTTAATCGCGTTAAAAAAATGTTCCATTTCATATCTCCAACTGTTATTGTTGGAGTATTGCGTTTTAATCTCATCTTTCCAAGTTGCAGCTGGAGCTGTTGACCGGTTTTTTGCAATAGACAACACTTCTTCCCCATATGACATAGTTGATGTAATGAGACCATTCAATACCATATATCCTTTTTCCATGAATATTTCCAGTGAGAATAAATGTCTCCATTGAGTCATGGTTGAATGTAAACTTGCCACCATCCCGGTTTTTTTGTTTTTCAAAATAGCAAAAGCATTATCTTCTACTTCGAGATTCCAGAATAGATTTGATACTTCTGCTTTAACTGAGTCAAAATCACCGCCAAGATACAAAAATAAATCAAGCATGTGGATACCTTGATCGATTAAAATACCACCGCCTGCTAATTCTTTTTTTGCTCTCCATTCATTAAAATAATCCCCAGTTACACTCTTTCCATAACGGCCACGCATCCACAAAACACGACCATACTCTTTGTTTTGTATGATCTCTTTCATATTCATTATACTATCGTGGTGTCTGTGATTAAATCCGTACATTAATTTTCCACCACTTTTTTTCTCTGCCTGAATTACTTCTTTCATTTCCTTAGCTGTAAAACATGGAGGCTTTTCACAAAAAACATTCTTTCCGGCAAGTAATGATTGAATGGTAAGTTTTTGGTTAAGAAAGTTAGGTGTACATATTATTATAGAATTTATATCCGGGTGATGAATGATTTCATCATGTGTCAAATTTGGAATTGCTTTAAAAGAGTTTCCAATCGATGGCTCAGATATAGCAATAACTTCTGCACCTCCAACTTCATCAATAGCCTGGTGACGTATTCTGCCCATACGACCATAGCCAATAATACCTACTTTATAATTATCCATCTCAATATTGCTTTAATACGTTTATTAAATTCAGTACAGCATCAATTTCCATCTGCAACTTACCCTCACGGGCATATGATCCTAAGTGAGGTGTCAGTACGACATTGTCAAGATCACACAAAGATCCGTTATAAGGCTCCTTTGTAAACACATCAATTGCTGCTCCTGCCAGATGACCATTTTTCAGAGCGTCATATAATGCTTCTTCATCAACAACTCCCCCTCTCGAAATGTTTATAATAAATGCTCCTTTTTTCATCATACTTAATTCTTTTCTTCCAATCACCGGTGATTTATCTTTGTTGCCTGGTATGTGCAAGGTGATGATATCTGCCATTTTTAGGACATTCTCAAAAGAATTCAAATTGACACTGTTTTCAGTAGCCCATTGTTCGTCAGGGTATAAATCAAATCCAATAACCGGGTTCCCAATACCACGAAACAGTCCGGCAACCATTTTCCCAATTCTTCCTAAGCCGATTACACCAACCTGCTTCTCATAAATCAGGTTTCCGATCTGCTTTTTCCATTGCTTGTTTTTTATTGCAGCATCCGCCTGAGGAATTCTTCTTAAAAGTGATAGCGTCATACCCAAAGTCAATTCAGCGACGCCTCTGGTTGGTCCATCAGGGGTATTTACAACCATTATTCCTTTTTGTTTCGCATACTCAATGTCAACATTATCCATCCCAACACCAACCCTGCTAATACACTTCAAATCAGGTAATGCGTCCATCACTCTTGGAGTTAGCGGCTCAACTCCTGCAACAATTCCAACACAACCTTGTGCAAGTTCGATGACTTCATCTTCAGTCAATTTCCTGCCATAAGGATTGTTGATTATTTCAAATCCATTTTCTTTTAAAATATCAAATGGTTGTGGTCCTACTTCTCCCATTGATGATGGGGAGGTTAATATTTTTTGTGTCATTTATTTAGTTTTAATAAAAAATTGTGCAAATTAAATCCTTGTGTTTTATAATTAAAATTTTTATTAGCTATTTCTTTACCTTTTTCTCCAATAATAGATGCTTCAGGATCACCTAAACATTTGTATAGTTTGTTTGCAAAATCTTCAACTGAATCAGGTTCTGCTATATATGCTGATTTTTCATCTAAATAAACAGGTATTTCTCCAACACTTGTTACAACCACCGGATTGCCAGTTGCCAAATACTCACCAAGCTTTGTCGGGAATCCTCCCTGTGCCTGAATATTGTTGGGACGGGCCAAGCACAATGCATAAGCATTACACAAATAATTAGGCATCTCATCTTTGTGAATTTTCCCGGTGAATATTACATCATTCTTGACACCTAATTCACTCACTAATTGCTTTAATTCATCTTCTTTTATTCTATCCTTCTCTGAACTAACAGAGCCAATAATGACTAATTTCAGATTACGTTCTTCGTTATTTAATTTCTCTTTTACTTTTGCGAAAGCTTTGATTAGTATCGGGACACCATCTTTGTCATTTTGTCCAAGACTTCCGCAATAGGCTATATATTTAATATTTACGAGTTCAGAAGGAATAGAGGGTTTCTTCTCAAAGCGTTCCATTTCAACAGTCATTGGGACATGAATGAAGGCTGCTTCTAATTTTGAATACTGTTTATAATATTTGATCAGAACAGATGTCATCACAATATAAGCGTCAAAAAACAGATGAAACCATTTTATATAGAATTTGTTAAACCAATTTGGGTATTTCCGGGGAGTCCTGACTACATGTGGATATTCATCAATAGCTAATATAAATTTTGTTTTTGTTAATTTACACATCGTCTTTATAACTAGATTTGAAACGATGTTAGAGGTAGATGAAATAATGTAATCATATTTCATTTTTCTTGAATCATAAAGAAAAAGAAAAAGAAAATTAAGGAAACCAGAAAACACCCATATTCCCCGAATGAACTTGTTTTTTGACCTGAAAATTGAAAACGGAGTATAATGATAATTAATATTATTATAATTTCCTTTTTTGTTTTTGTTTAGTCTATTGTTTTTATTCTCTGTTGGACGTAAACAATATACTTTTATTATGTTGCCTTGTTCTTCTAACCCTTTTGCTAAAGTGAAAACTCTGTTTGTTGTTGCACCACCGCTCGGAAAAGAAATATTTATGTTAAAACCAATTTTCATTTTAATATTTTATATAGAGGATAATATTGTCTTATAATGGTAATTTTTTTCTACTGTTATTTCTCCGGTATAATGCCTATATGCACCTAACATATATAAAAAAATTGCCATTACTAATGCAACCCTTTTTATTAAGATCGAACTCCTTTTTATCATCATATTTGGTATTACCACAATTAAAGCTGGAGCAAAATAAAGTGACAAACGAGCTAAATTTATAATTATTAAAGAAATTGGAGAAATTATCATAAATACAGCTGCTAGTCGATAGAATACTCGATCAGCAGGATTGTCTTTTTTTGCCTTAAATAATATAATTACATATAAAATTGTATTTGCAATTAATCCAAAACCGGAAGAAATTGTATTAGCCTCTTTATCTTGAATATAAAAATTGTATTTTGGTAAAAAATTGATTACTATATATTCAATTGGTGTTAATAAAATTTCCCCAAAAAATAACACTATAAAATACAATCCTAAGTATATTATCGGCTCAGTTCTTGAAATACGTTTATTCGAAATCACAAAATAAAGTGGAAATAATAACACTGCACTATAATGAAAAAGAATAGCAATAATTATGAATAATGAATATCTAAGAATATCTCTATTTATTAAATATTGAATTGCATAAATAAACGAAAAAATTGCTAACGCTTGTCTTAAACCAGAAATATTTCTTACAAGCAAGGAAGTATGAAAAATTAAAATAAACAACGATAACCAAAGATATTTATAGTTCACATGTTTAACAATTAATTGATAATATACAATACAAAATATAAAACTCTGAAAAGCAATGAAAAAGTAGAAGTTCGTAAATGAAGAAAACACCTTGTTTAAATAAATATACCCGAATTCCATTGTTTGTCCAAATTGATTGACATTAGCCAAACGGTAAACCTCAGACCAATTACTTCTTTTAATATCATCAAATATATTATAATAATTCATATAATCATTACCAAAGTCATATCTTAATGCTAGGTAAAAGAATAATATTATGAATGACACAAATAGATACCTGGGATTTCTTGTTAATGAAACCAGATAAGCAAGAAATACGACAACAACTCCAACAACAAACGTAACTAACATATTATATCGTTATCAGGTGAACGAAAACTTTTTAAATATTCATCCCAATTCCCAATATCTATCCACGATCCTTCACTAATTGGGAATACACCAACTCTTCTATTTTCCTTGTATAGTTTCTCTATTAAATTCGTAATATGAAAGAAGGTGCCAATTGGAATTTCTTTTATCAGATGAGGTTCCAATATATAAAGACCTGTGTTAATTTTAAAATTATAAACAGGCTTTTCTGTTATATAATCAACTAAACCATTTTCTTTTGTCTGAATTGTTCCATAAGGAATCTCCATATCTTTGATTGCAGCAACCATGGTTAACTCATTTTTGTTCTCCCTATGATAACGTAATACTTCGGCATAATCCTGATCAACTATAATGTCACAATTCGAGACAAAAAAAGTGGTTGCTATTTTCTCTTTTAATAAATGTAAACTGCCCGCTGTCCCTAAAGGTTTTCTTTCCTGAAAATAATGAATTCGATAATTTAAATTATTAATTGATTCAAAATAGTATTTAATCATATCTGCTTTGTAATTCAGAGAAATGTAGAACTCTGAACATCCACTTCCAACAAATCTATCCATTATATTCTCAATAATTGTTTTATCACCTATTGGAATTAATGGTTTGGGTAGAACATTTGTTAAAGGGGCTAAACGGGTACCTTTACCTCCTGCCATAATTACAACCGGTAAATTTAATTTATCGACAGAGATATTGTGTTTCTCTGAAAATAGAGTATCCCATAAAATAACATCAACAATATCATTATCCTCATTTATAATCGGCATAAACTCATTACGTCTTTTTAACATTGTCCGTTTAATCTCAGACAAATCATCAGATGAATGTGCTACTTTAACATTTTCTCTTAAGATTGTCGAAACCGATTGATTCAAATCGATATTGTTTATTATAGCTCTTTGAATATCTCCGATGCTTATTAGGCTATAATATTTAAAATTATTAATTACAATTAGTAGTTTACGTTTCGTTAAATCCATCTTTTTTAACACAGATATTATTGAGTCAGATGAATTTACGCACAAACTAAATAATTCTTTTTTCATAATTTACTGTTTTTTGCAGGACTTCCAAACCAGACTTCATTATCAGGGATATCTTTTGTAACAACTGACCCCATCCCTATAACTGATTCTTTCCCTATTGTTCGTTGTTCTCGTATAATCACTCCAGAGTATATTGTAACATTATCTTTTACCTTTACTGAACCAGCTAACATTGTATTCCCCGTTATCCATACATTCTTACCTAACACACAATTGTGAGCAATAAAACACAATCCATTCAATTTGGACCCATCTCCGATTATCGTATTCGATAAAGCACCACGAGCGATTTGACAGTTTGCTCCAATTTCCACATCATTTCCTATTTCCACTCCTCCAAAATGAGGGAATTTAACTAATGTACCATCTTTCAGCCTATTACAACCAAGACCGTCTGTTCCAATTACGGTACCAGCATGAATCAAACAATTATCTCCAATAATAACATTATCATAGATTGTTACATTAGCATGGATAATAGTATTTTCCCCGATGACACATTTCCCTACAACGCAATAGCTGTCAATAGATACTGATGACGCTATCCGGGCCTCAGGATGAATGGTCGTATTTTTACTTATCCCTATCTCAGGTTTTACAGAAAAGAACTTATTCGCAACCATAGAAATGACAAGACGGGGATTATCTACTTGAATTAACACTTTACCAGCATCCAATAGATTTGGAGAATAGGTTATAGATGGATCACAAATAATAACTCTGGCAAGTGAGTTCTCTGCAATTTCTTGCTTGTTTATATGCGATGAATTTATCCAGTCCAATGTATACTCGTCCGTTTCTTCAATAGGTTTAATATAAGCAACTGCCCTATTTTCAAATGAACCCTTAACCTGAATAATATGATCTCCCAGAAAATTAATTATGTCTGAAACTAGAATCTTAAACATACTCATATAAATTATTAATAATGAGGGAACTCCTCCAAGTTAAACAATAAATTCTCAGGTATTGGTACTCCATGAAAATAGTGATTAATAACTGCATAATAATTATCTACAATTCTTTTAGACGATAATGTATTATTAAACTCTTTCTCAACAATTCTTTTTGCATTTTCAGTTATACTTTCTGAAAGTCCGGGATTGTTCAATAAGTTTATCATGTTTACTGATAAGGTTTCAATGTCCCCTATTTCTCCCAATAAAACAGACTGACCATCTTTGTTTAGAAAAGGGGTACCACTTGTCTTATAGGTGATTACCGGCAAACCCAGAAGAATAGCCTCAATCACAGAGCTGGGAATTATGTCTATTTTAACGGGTAATACAGCTATGCGGGATTGAACAATGTGCTGATGCATGTCAGAATGAACAGGAAAATAATCATCAAAAATTATATTTTCTGTAAGTTCCAATGCATTGATTTTCGAGATTAATTCATTTTTATAATCTTGTTGGCATGTACCAACAATATTTAATGTAACATCTGACTTATATTTCTTCACCAAACTTAATGCTTCAATCAAATCTTCAACTCCCTTTTGTTTAGCTAGTCCTGCAAAGAACACATAATCGTATTTTTTAGGGCATTGTTTTATTTGTTTCGGAATTTCAATAGGGAAAATATTTTTCATTATTATGGCTTCCGGATTGTGCTGTATTATCAAATCCCTGTGCATTCTTCCCTGACAACCATAATATCGTATTTTAGCATGGATTTTTAATTCTAATTCCCAATTCAACTGAGGAATATAATTACTGTACTGATATCTTATCGGGTTAGAAAAAACAGTCTGAGCAGACACATAAACGGGGATTCCTTTGATGTCAAGAGCTGTTATCGAATAATAAGGATTCTCTGTCCCAATCAAATTGACAATATCGGGTTTGATTCTTTTGATTAACCTGTTCACCATAAATCTGTTTTTTAAAAACATTGATTGAAATTTTCCTTTTGCAGGAATAGTCATATGAATAAAAGGTAAATCCGGTTTAAAGAAATGATAAAACACACCTCTCATTTTAAAATTATAAAGAAGGGGTTTCATCCCTGACATTGGAGCAATTACATGGAGTTCAATGTTTTTAAATTTTTCAAACTCCTTTATCTGATTCGTAATCCATGGAGCAAAATCATTGTACTTATATGCTGAACGACCTAAAAACGTTCTCAATGTATTAATAAGTTTTCTTTTGGATAGGGGAATTTTGCTCCTGATTTCTTTATTAGAAAAATGACAAATCCAAACGACTCTAATATTTTTATCCATATAATGTTCTTTTATTATCTGTATTTTTTTTCAACTTAAACCAAACATATCCTATGTTCAGAATAATTAATGGTACAAACGAGAAAACATATACCCAAGCACTACCTATAAACCCAAAATACTGAATTGAGAAGTAATACATCACAATAATTACAATTGCACTTACAGCTTTGTTAGTCAATTCTACTTTAGGATATCCGTATGCAATTAAAATATTTGAACTAAAAATATATAATACAGTTATTATTGCATTTATTGACAATATTCTAGCAAATATATAAGCGTCTGTATAACGATTATAGGTTAGTATAAATAGAATCGGTTTGGCAAATAATATAAACAAAACAACAATTATTGTTGTCAACAAAACAATCATCATGACAAGCTTGATAACTTTTTTTGTATTATTTTCCGCAACGGCCTGATATAAATCCGGCTCAAACGTCTGGTATAGGGCCGTATAAAAAATAGAAAGATAATTTACCGTACTTAAAGCGATCGAATATAACGCATAATTTAGCGTGTCATTTAATTTAAGCAACATTGAACGATCAATTCCTGTCAGTAGATAGTTTAAAATAGCTGATAATGAAATTGGCCATCCGAATTTTAACGCTTCAAAAAAAATCCTTTTGTCAAATTGAAACTTTGTTGACAAGTTTCCAATACTATATATTGCAACAATAAATGAAACTATTAATGTTGCTGCGAACTTACCGACAGCTCCCCACTTAAACCATACTACAAAGAGCACTGCAAGTAAAGATGCAAACAATGCGTTTGAAATAGTTACTTTAGCATATGCTTTAGCATTTCTTGTCATCCTGCAATTTACCTGATACAGTAATAGGAAGTTACTAAAAAAAACTTGTCCAAAACATAGAAATGCATATGGAAAATATTCGAAGGAGGAACCAATAGCCTTTTGAAAAAAGTAAAATAGAATCAGCAAACTGATTAATGATAGAACTCCAACTATAGATAAAGAAATCACAATTGTATCGGTTACCTTATCACGATCCTCTTCTTTTATCTTAAAAAATACACGTAAATAATATGCTATAAATGAAAAGTTTAAAACAGGTTGTACCAACGATATAAAAGAAGAGTAAAAGCCTATTACCGCAAAATCTTCAGGAGAAAGATTTTTGGCTAAAAATGGACTGATTAAAACCCCAACAACTGATGACAGCACACTGGAGAAAAGATATAATGAGAAATTTCTCCAGTATTTATTGATTTCTTTAAACCTGTTTATTATCGAAATCATATATTTATGATTATCATATTTCTCATTTTTTGCATCAACCTGTTGCAAAACTATTCACTTTTTCTTTACATTATAACTTTAATTTGGAAGAATAGAATCCCTCTGCCCGTTTCACACCTATTATTTTTCCATAATATGTTGATGTCGCATCCAGAAATTCATACCAATCATCTCGCCATTGACTTTTATATATACTTAATGCTTCAATTTTTTTATCCCAAGTATCACTTATATCAACAAACACATTAGGTGTAAAAAAATCATTTAAAAAATAATTGATCTGTCCCATTAATAGATTTGGAACTCTACGACTTGCGGCTATTGCAAGTCTTGAAGCGATCTCATGATCATGATGTACATCCTTATTATGAGGATAAATGATAGTATCTATTGTGTTTTTATTAATAATCTCTAATAATTTCACAACAATATCGTCCTTGAACTCAAGGTGAAGATTTTTGTACCCTAGATTATATTGTTTATAACCTATGAACTCTGCAACCTTCATTTCTTCTGATTTGGCATCGTTTTTACTCCTATAAACATCCCCATTGGGCAGAATTAACTCTCCATCAGTTAAGTTTACAACAAATACTTTTTTGCCTTCCTTTTGCCACTTAATAATAGTGCCACCAGCCATAATTTCAGCATCATCGGCATGTGCTGAGACTACTAGTATGTTATTCATGCTTTATTAATTTTACATTTTTGCATCTAAATATTTTCCTTTTTCCACATATCCAAAATCAGGTATCATTTCAAAAAACAAATCAACCAATTGTTCTTTAGTCCATTTGCCGGTTCGTTTAAAGTCCTGAATTGTCTTGGTGAAATGTTCTTTCAGTTGAGCATCGAAAACCGCTTCATTTTTAATGATTCCTAAATTTTTAAAGCGATTCATATCGAGTATTTCATTATCAGTAAAGAATTCTTCAAAATCTTTTTCTCCTGTTGTGTCGCTAGGTGTAAATAAGCATGGCCATTGTTTTTTTTCTGGTAGCGTATGTACTAGTTCTCGCGCTTCGTCTTCGGTTTGACACAAATAGGGTTCGTAACCAATCGTTTTCAGATAACGAACGGCTATTTCTGAAAAGGTAATGAGATGCAAGCTTTCGTTCAATTTTGGAAAAAAAATGTCTCGGTTTTCCCCAAAAATAGTTGACATCAAACAAAGCTCTCCAGATTCTTTAGGTGTGACAAAGTAACGTTTCACGTCGTTGGGTGCTACAATAGGTTGTCGCTTTTGGATTCGTTGATTAAATCCGTGCAACAACGAGCCATCGGAAAAAGCCACATTGGCAAAACGAGCAGTTGAAATACTTATTTGCTCACTCAGCTGCATCAGGTACATTTCCATAATTCGCTTAGAAGCACCCATCATATTCGCAGGATTCGCAGCCTTATCAGTAGAAACGCAAAAGTACTTTTTCACATTCTTTTCAATGGACTGAAGAATTGTTTTTTCAGTATTGAAAATGTTTACATCAATCATTCTCATCAAGGTGTAAGGGTCTTTTTCACTTCTTACGTGTTTTAATGCAGAAAGATTAAGTACGTAATCGTATTTACCGTCTGCATTCCAGAACACATCATACTCTTTCGACCCACAATCAAGCGCAAAGGTCTGGAAATCACCATCAATATAGCCATATGAACTGCGAATATCACGTACCAGTTCCACCACATTGTTCTCGCTAATGTCAACTACATGTAGTTTTTGAGGACTTCGTTTGAATATTTCTTTGGTAACAGCTTGCCCAATGGAACCAGCACCTCCAATAACAAGGAATCGAGAAGAGTTTACAGCTTCTGAGAGTTCCTTTTCGTGAACTGCAATATCTTCTGTAAAAAGTTCTTTACTCCGACCAATTAATGATAGAATATTCATAATTATAGTTTAAAGATATTATTATTTGTCTCTTTTACCATATTCCTCAAGTCCACAATTAACCTCGCATGTGATTTAATTAACTCCAAATCAAACACCTTGTGATTAGTGGTCAGCACAACACAATCGGCTTCGTTTAACTCTTCCCTGGTTAATGAGACCGACTGAAAAGTAAATCCTTTATGTGTTCTAACCGAGGGGATATATGGGTCATGATATGATACTATACCTCCTTTGTGATTCGTAATATCCATAATTTCCAGGGCTGGTGATTCCCGCTCATCGTCAATATCGGGTTTATACGCTACTCCGACAAACAAAATCTTACTTCCATTAACCGCTTTTTGCTGACTATTGAGAGCCGTGGCAATTTTAATGTACATGTAATGTGGCATACGCATGTTGATATGGCCGGCAGCATGAATCATGCTCAGGTCGAAATCATACTTAGATGTATAGAACTTATTCGCTATTTGCATTTCGTACCACATAATAACCACCAGTTTTTGCAGCTCCACTATATTCAATTTTCCTTTCTTCCCGCAATTGTTTTATCCAACGTTCCAAAGTACGTCGATTAACATCAAAATACAAATGTAATTGTTTTGAGTTCAAACCGGGGTTGTTTCTAATAATTTCATATAAATTATTTACACCGACATTTACACCGACATTTACACCGACATTTACACCGACATTTTCTGTAATCTTATCGGTGCTTATGGTTGAATTTGTAAAAGATATTTTTTGTTTTTCATATTGAAGCTCTGCAAGAAAGCCACTCCCTACTTCCTTGTATTTTATTGTCATTGTAGGATATGAAAGAATTTCCTTTCTTATTCGAATATAGCCACTTCCGTACTTTTCAATGTCTTTGGTAAGATAAAAAGCCTCTGCAATTAATTTGTTTCGCATATGCGATTGATATGTATCAGTACTAAGCTCTTCAATAGTAAGATTGCCAAAAAGTTTACCCGGGTTGAAAAAACTGATACTTTGATCAAATATCTTTATTTGAATATCAACAGGACTTGTATAGTCCCTGTGAATGATGGCATTGAGCACCAATTCTCGAAGAGCGGGTATCGGATATTCAAAAATTTCGTTACGTTGAGTTGTTTCACCTGTAATTTCGAAAGCCACCTTTATTTGCCCGATGATATAGCGCATGGTCTCCTCTACGACTTCGAACAAAGTCCCCCGAAGTATTTTGTCATCTATTATCAGGGATGGAGTTTTAAATCTACCGACGTGCACATTGTATAACAAATCTTCTTTTGCAAAAAGGAGCATGGCTGCATTTGTCGGAACATTATCAACAATTAACCTGAGTTTACGTAAAGCATCCTCTTCAACTTCGGGCAGCATAAATCGTCCACTGCTATTCACTTTTTGAATAAACTTGTTGACTTTTTCTAAATCCAGTTTATCGATTGTTGCATTTGGATAGGGGTAAGCATCCCATGAAGTTTGAATACTTTTCAGGTGTATTTCTGAAATTTCATGTACACTTAATTGATGATTTGAGTTTTTTATTCGTTTATAGTATCTGCCTTTAAAGGCTACCGGCTTAACAGGATATTCGTTTACCCTGATTTCGTAAACAGTTTTACCATCAATAACACGGTCAATAATATCGGGTATCAGCGAAGGTATAGTTTTATTCTTAATTGTATTGAGCCAGTTTTGGACAGTTTCCTGCCCAACTGTTACACCGACAAATTTACCGTTGTCGTCAATGCCAATAAATACAGAACCTCCTGAAGTATTTGAAAACGCGACAACAGTTTCGATGGTTTCGTCATTGAAACTAAGTTTAAACTCAATTGTATCCGATTCGCCGGCTTGAATGAGTTTTTGTATGTTTGTCTTATTTTGCATTTCCAAATTGTACGTGGAGTTAACTTTGTTTTTGTATCTACAACTTAAACACGTTTTCGTCCTCTTCCCCCACCATATTCCTCAA
>JAQWCF010000024.1 GCA_028706105.1 Candidatus Margulisiibacteriota bacterium | reverse complement strand
GTTAATCAAGGCGAGATAGTTGGTCTTTTAGGCCCCAACGGTGCAGGGAAAACAACAACTTTTTATATGATAACAGGCTTAATCAAACCAACCTCTGGTAAGATATTTTTAGATGAACAAGACATCTCACGTTTACCAATGTATAAAAGAGCAAGACTTGGAATCGGTTATTTACCACAAGAAGCTTCTATTTTCAGAAAACTTACTGTGGAAGAAAACGTTTACATGCTTTGGGAATTGCTAAAAATAATCCCTAAAGAAAAATATGAAGAAACACTAGTTGGGCTATTGCAAGAAATGAAAATAGAAAGACTACGTAAAGAAAAAGCCTATGTTCTTTCTGGTGGCGAAAGAAGACGAGTTGAAATCATGCGTGCGCTGGCTACCAATCCTAAATTTATTCTTCTTGATGAGCCTTTTGCTGGTATAGACCCTTTAGCAATAGCAGATATCCAAGAAATTATTCTGCATCTCAAACAAAAGGGGATTGGCATAATCATTACCGACCATAATGTAAGAGAAACACTGAAAATTACTGATAGATCTTATATCCTTCATGAAGGAAAAATTTTAACCCAAGGTCAATCTAAAATGCTCGCGAAAGATGAAATCGCCAAAAAGTTCTATTTGGGGCAAGACTTTAAAATCTAATGAAACGCATGGACTCATACATTTTTGGGTTACTTACAGAAACTTTCCTCTTTGGAATTATTGCCTTCACTTCCATTTTTTCTGGAGTCGGAATTATTCCTAATCTAGTTAGAGAAGCTAGTAGTTATGGTATCTCGTTTCCTGTTGCCTTATCACTTTTCGCCGCCAGACTACCACAAGTCATGGTGTACACATTCCCGATGGCAATACTTCTATCTTCACTACAAGTCTTTAGTGGTTTATCCAGCAACAATGAAATAACTGCTTTCCGGTCAGCAGGTGTCAATCTAATCAGAATTGTAGCTCCAGCCTTATTATTTGGACTAATGATCTCTCTTTTAACAATGTTTTTTAGTGAATCTTTGGTACCAAAAGCCAATCTATATGTTGAATACAGTATTGCCAAAGCTAAAAATGAATTCAGTCCCATGATTAGAACTGCTGTTAACATCCCCCAATATGAAGATGGTCAGCTAAAACGTACTGTTAATGCAAGCAAAATGTATAAAGACATTATGGAAGATGTGACTGTTACAGAATTTGATAATGGTTATTTAGAACGTGTTGTTTTTGCCGCAACAGCTAATTTTGTAGCTGGTCAAGGATGGGTTTTCAATAATGGCATACTCTATATGTTCAATAAAAAGGCAGATACTTTAACAAGAATATTATTCGAGCAAGAGCTAATTAACATGAAAATTAGCCCAACAGATATCAATATTATTATTGATAAAAGCAATGCTGACCAACTAAGTTTTAGACAACTTAAAGCACAAATAGAAAAGAAAGAAAAAACAGGACAAAATATACTCAAAATGCAAGTTGAACTTTATGCTAAAACTGCGCTACCTTTTGCTTGCTTAATTTTTATGCTACTTGGTGCACCTCTAGGGTTAAACCCTCAAAGAAAAAGCAATGCAGTTGGCATTGGCTTTAGCTTATTAATAATCATGCTCTATTACATACTAATGGCTCTGGGTGAATGGCTAGGAATAGTTAATATTCTGCACCCTATAATGGCAGCTTGGTTGCCAAATACTCTTGTAGGAATATTAGGAATTTTCTTACTTTTACAAAAATCCAAACAATAGCCAGCCTCTCCAACTAAATAGAATAACATTCTTATATTTATTAAACGTATAGTTGTCTCTCCTGAAAGAGAGACTTATGTTCCAAATATTTCTAAAACAAAACCTTTCATTCAAGAAATAACGGTAACATCGTTTGTGGGAAGCCAGAAGGAGTGTTCTAGCTTTCAAACCTATATTTGTAATTCCAATGGAAATCATAGGTTCCTTGTAAAATTGCAGCAACATCTTCTACTAAAACTGCTTCTTCATCTGTTGGTATTACAAGAACCTTTACTTGTGAGTCAATTGCGGATATTTCTGCTTCACCATATTTACTATTAACAATTTTATTCTTTTCTTTGTCTAGCTTAACTCCTATATTTTCAAGACTTTCCATTGCTTTTTCTCTAATGTAAGCATTGTTTTCACCAACACCTGCGGTAAAAACAATTGCCTCAACCTTGTTCAGTCTCGCCATATAAGCACCAATATATTTATTTATTCTATAAATTTCCATGTCCATACTCAGCTGTGCTCTTTTGTCACCCTCAGCCATAGCAGCGACAACATCTCTTCTATCTGTATACTTACCTGTAATACCCAAATGACCACTATTTTTGTTCAGTATCTGGATGGTATCAGCAGCTGATAGACTTAGCTTCTCTGACATATATCCAACAATCGCTGGGTCAATGTCCCCAGATCTTGTCCCCATCATTGCTCCCTCCAATGGAGTAAATCCCATAGAAGTATCTACAGATTTTCCGCCTTCAATAGCCGTAAAACTAACTCCATTGCCTATATGCAAAGTTATCAAATCAGCATCTTTGCTTGCTATTCCCAAAAATTTTGCAGCCCGTTTACTAACATATAAATGAGAAGAACCATGAAATCCATACCTTCTTATCCCATACTTTGCATACCATTCATAGGGAACGGGATACATATAAGCTTCAGGTGGTAAAGTTTGATGAAAAGCAGTATCAAAAACTGCAACCTGAGGAACCCCAGGCAAGATTTCCATTGCAGATTCTATCCCCACAATATTCGGTGGATTATGCAACGGTGCTAAAGCAGCAACATCTCGTATTACATTTAAAACCTCAGTTGTAATAAGAACCGATTTATTAAACTTGTCTCCACCGTGAACCACTCTATGTCCAACGGCATTGATGTCTTTAATGCTCTCAATTACCTTTTCTTCACCCTCAGCAAGCCCAAGCAACATGTTTTCGATGGCTTCTTTATGCGAAGAATAACCACCTTCTTGTCCTATTCTTTCCAAGTTTCCTTTTGTAATTAATTTATTTTTATCCCAATCGTATAAGGCATATTTTACTGAAGAGCTACCACAATTTAATACAAGGATTAACATTCTGGTTCTATTTGCAGTATTGTAATTGCTGTTGCGTAGACTATATCGTCAACACTACATCCTCTACTGAGATCATTGATTGGTTTCTTCGCACCTTGAATTATTGGCCCAATAGCAACTGCATTAGCCAAACGTTCTGTTAATTTATAACCAATATTCCCGGCTTGTAAATCAGGAAATATTAAACAGTTAGCCTTACCTGCAACCTTACTGCCAGGTGCCTTTTTAATAGCTACAGCAGGAACAATCGCTGCATCAAGCTGAAACTCTCCGTCAACAATCAAATCAGGCCTAGCATTTTTAACAATGTCCGTTGCCTGTACAACCTTATCCACCAATTCGTGCTTAGCGCTACCCTTGGTAGAAAATGAAAGCATTCCTACAACTGGCTCACGACACATTAGCTGTTTAAAAGAAGCAGCCGTATCGATTGCAATACTAGCTAACTCCTCTGCGTTTGGATTGGGGTTAACACCACAGTCTGCAAAGAAAAGCGTGCCATCTATTCCGAACTCTTCTTTGGGAGTTACCATCACAAAAAAACTAGAAATGAGCTTGCTCCCTTGTTTTAATCCAACACAATGGATTGTCGCTCTGATGGTTTCTCCTGTCGCACAAACTGCTCCACAAACCATTCCGTCAGCTTCACCAATATTAACCAATAAAGCACCAAAATAATAAGGTTTTGTTTTAACCTCTTCTATCGCCTTTTCTATTGTCATCCCTTTATTTTTTCTCTTTTCATAAAGAACGTTGGCCAGTTTTTCAGTCATAACAGAATCCTGAACTGGATCATAAATTGTTATTTTGGAAAGTTCGTAATCTGAAAATTTATTTTGAAGATTATCTCTATCTCCAACTAAAATAATATGGGTAATTTCTTGAACGATAATTTTTTTTGTTGCTTCAATAATACGCTCATCTGTTGTTTCTGGTAATACAATTTTTGCTTTTTTTGCTTTTGCTTTGTTTAAAAATTCTGCTAATAATTTCATACTAAAAATCGTACTATTTTAAGTATATTTAGTCAATTTACAAACCAGTAGAATACATGCAATTAAATAAATGTATTTTAAACAAGAAAGGCACCTTCTAGATGATCTATCACCGTGCCTCTTTCTATAATCAAAACATCAAACTGAACTGCCACATCGTCTAGCTTGTTTTCCATTAGATACTTTTTAGCTGTCTTAATTATTTTCTGTTGCTTGGAAAAACTAACTGCTTGATAGGGAGTTGTCAGGCTATCTTTCTTATAATTCTTTACTTCAACAAAAACTATTGTTTCGTCTTTGCTACAAATCAAGTCAACTTCGCCATAATAAGAATGATAATTTGTAGTCAATATTTTGTATCCGGCTGACATTAAATATTTTTCGGCTATTTTTTCACCTTGCGCGCCTATACTTACACTCATGTTTAAATTATAAGCGACTATTCAATAATTTCCACAATAATTTATTACAAACAACAAAATAGCCTCTAAGATACTCTAATTTAAAATAAGGACAATTGCTCTGATGTATTAAAAGACCGTCGATGTATTTTGCTAAGCCCAACTCTACTAATATTTGAATAATGTAGCTTTGTACCATATCCTTTGTGCTGAGCAAAGCCATATTCGCAATAAACTTTACCATATCCGCACATGATTCTATCTCTTATTACCTTCGCAACAATAGAAGCAGCAGAAATAAGCGGCACCTTATCATCACCCTTAATTATTGATTTTTGTTTATTATCAAAACCAGGAATAATTTTATTTCCATCTATTAATATAATCCTTGAAGATAAGCCTGTGCCTAAAACAGCTTTCTTCATAGCCACAAAAGTCGCCTGAAGTATATTGATTCTATCAATCACATCGTGATGAACTACCCCAATACCAATTGCCAAAGACTCAGAAATAATATGCTCATAAATATTTTCTCGTTGAGTGTGGGTTAGTTTTTTTGAATCTTTAAATGTTGAGATGTCTTGTTCTTTTGAAAAAATAACTGCAGCCGCAACCACTGGTCCAGCCAAAGCTCCTCTGCCCGCTTCATCAATACCAATAACGTAATTGTTCATTGGCTCAATCGTATCACTTGTTCAGTCGGCAATCAAACCACAAAGAATCGAATTAATTAACGTACTTCTTCATAACAATAACACCATTATGACCACCAAACCCAAAAGAATTAGACATAGCCACTTTAACATCTGCTTTTCTAACTACATTTGGTACGTAATCAAGGTCTAAACCTAACTCAACATCGGGAGTATCATAATTAATTGTTGGAGGAACCAGACCTGTTTCAAGCACCTTCGCTACAAATACTGCTTCTATTCCACCAGCTGCACCTAATAGGTGACCAGTCATAGATTTAGTTGAACCAACCATTACTTTATAAGCTGCTTTACCAAAAACTGTTTTAATAGCATTCGTTTCTTGTTGATCATTCAGCTTTGTTGAAGTTCCATGCGCATTAATATAATCCACTTCTTCAGGAGCAATCCCTGCATCTTTTAAAGCCATCTTCATTGCTCTAGCAGCACCATTGCCGTCTTCTGGAGGAGCTGTTAAATGGTAAGCATCTCCTGAAGCACCAAACCCAACTAGTTCAGCATAAATTTTTGCACCTCTAGCTTTTGCGTGCTCTAATTCCTCTAAAACAAGAATTCCGGCACCTTCACCCATGACAAACCCATCTCGGTCATTATCAAATGGTCTACTTGCTTTTTCTGGGTCATCATTTCTAGTAGAAAGTGACTTAGCTGCACAAAATCCTGCCATTCCTAAGGGAGTTACTGCAGCTTCTGAACCACCTGTAATCATCGCAACTGCTTGGCCATCTTGGATAAACTTATAACTACTCCCTATTGTATGAGTGCCTGAAGCACAGGCAGTAGTCACGCAAAAATTTGGCCCTTTTGCACCAGTTTCGATGCTCACTATTCCAGCTGCCATATCATTAATCATCATAGGAACTGTAAAAGGAGAAACTTTTCTGACACCTCTTTCGTGTAAGGCAATCGCATTCTCTGCCATTATATCAATACCACCAACACCAGAACCTATTCCAACACCTATCATCTCAGGATTCGCCGCGATATCTATTCCAGAATCTGCGACTGCTTCTTTAGAGGCAGCAACAGCAAGCTGTAAAAATCTCGCCATTCTTCTTGCATCTTTTGGGTTAATGCCAAAATCGTCTGGATTAAAATCTTTCACTGTCCCAGCAATTCTTGTTGGAAAATCAGTAAAACCTTCGTCTTCTAAATAAACGACGCCACTTTTACCCGCAAGTAATTTATCCCATGTTGTCTGCAGATTATTCCCTAACGGAGAAACAACCCCGAGTCCTGTTATTACTACTCTTTTCTTTGTCATGCTGCAGCCTCCGAACAATTTTTAATCTCCGCTAATAAGTTTTTTATTATTGTTTTTGCTGGCAAAATGTCTTTAATTTCATTAAATCTTTCTCCTGCAAACACAATACCGTTTTCAACATCACCCTGTTGTGCCCTAATTAAAGATTCAATAATACAAAACTTTCTACTACAGGACTTTAAGCAAAGATGAGTACAACGATCCTTAATCGCTCCACCTGTAACCCTCTCCATATAAGCATTCGGAATAGCTCTACCAAGATAACCTACTGGACTCATAAACTTAACAGTTTTTTTGTCCCCATATTTAAGATACATTTCTTTAAATTTTCTATCAGCATTACATTCATCACTCATGACAAATCTAGTTGCCATTTGCACTCCACTAGCTCCCATTTTCATAACTTCGCAAATGTCTTTTCCATACAAAACGCCACCAGCTGCAAGTACTGGTATCTCGCCATTAATTTCTTCTACAACTTCTTTTAAGATTTCTCTCATTGGTCTATCTGTACCCAAATGACCGCCCGCTTCTACGCCTTCTACAACTACCATGTCCGCACCTAGCTTCAAAGATAATCTTGCTGCTTTAGCAGAAGATACTATCGGAACAATAGCAACATTTTGTCCGCTTTCCTTGATAATTTTAAAAACTTCTTTCGAAAATCCTGCTCCTACAAAAATAAGGTCAACGGCAGCTTCTAATGATGCTCTAACTAAGTCTAAACATTCTGTTGCTGCTATCATTATGTTAACGCCAATCAGTCCTTTTCCTCCTGCCTTTTCTCTCGCTATTTTTACTTCCTTTATTATCTCGTCATGTTCCATTCCTGATGCAGCGATTATTCCAACTGCGTTTTCCGCTGCAACCGCTCCTGCTAAATTACCAGTAGAAACTCTTATTGCCATCCCACCCTGGATAATAGGAAGCACAGGCTTAAAATTTTTTATTTTTAATAGTTTTAATTCCATATTATTCTCATAACTTCCCCCGAGACAACGTCGTCATCTCGGGAAATAAATATTTTTATTGCTTACCTTTGATGTAAGTAATTGTATCTGACACTGACTTAAGACCTTCTGCATCTTCATCAGAAATTTCTGTCCCAAACTCTTCTTCAAGAGCCATTAATAACTCCACACTGTCCAGAGAATCCGCACCTAGATCTTCTACGAATGAAGCCGTCTTTGTGACTTCGCTTTCGCTAACACCTAACTGCTCTACAACAACTGCCTTTACTTTTTCATAAATTTCTTGTTCATTCATTTATTTCACCTCCTTATTATTTAAAAATTTAGCTCATTACAAGACCGCCATCAACATTGATGACTTGTCCTGTTATGTAATTCGCATCAGCAGAACTCAAAAATGCTACTGCTTTTGCAACATCCTCAGGAGTACCAAACGTACCTGTAGGAATATTACTTATAAAATAATTAACCACTTCTTGAGAAAGTTTCTTGGTCATGTCTGTGTCAATAAACCCAGGAGCAACAGCGTTTGCTTGAATATTCTTTTTAGCAAATTCTCTTGCAATTGTTTTTGTTAAACCAATCACGCCTGCTTTTGCTGCTGAATAATTAGCCTGTCCTGGATTACCCATTTGACCAACTACAGAAGCAATATTAACTATCTTGCCTGATTTAGCTTTCATCATTGGTCTAACAACAGCTTTACACATATTATAGACACCCGTTAAGTTGATACTAATAACTGCATCCCATTCTTCATGTTTCATACGTAACATTAGATTATCTCTAGTAATCCCTGCGTTATTGATAAGAATGTCTACAGAACCTAACTTTTCAATAACTTCTTCTATGGATTTCTCAGCACTTGCTTCATCAGCTACATTACACATAACATCAATAGACCTAACTCCATAATCAGCTATAAGCTCTTTTGGTGTTTCACTGCTAGCCATATCTAAAATAGCTATATCAGCACCTCTGGAAGCTAGTTCCATCGCGATTGCTTTACCAATTCCTCTGGCTCCACCTGTAACTACTGCAACTTTTCCTTTTAAACTCATATTTTCTCCTCCATTACTCTATGCCTCGACAAGCTCAGCATTAATTATACTTTGGTTTACCCCTCAGTATATTTTAGCAAATCTTCGCTATTATCAATAGACAAAACCTCAGAATCTTTTGCGATTCTTTTGCTAATTCCAGCAAGAACCTTACCAGCGCCACATTCTACATACTTTTCGACACCATGGCTAATCATTTTTTCAACTGACTGCATCCAGTAAACTGAAGAGTAGAGCTGTTTAACTAGCTTCTGTTTAAATTGACCACTTTCAGTTGTCATCTCTGCATCTACATTAGTTACTACTGGGATTACTGCATTATTAAACTGCATGCTGTCCATAATCTTTGAAAACTCGTCAGCCATAGGACGCATTAACGAGGAATGGAATGGACCACTTACATTCAGTTCCATTACTCTTTTTGCCCCAGCACTTTGTAGTGGCTCAAAGCATTTCAAGACATCTTCTTTTTTACCAGAAATAATAATCTGTGCTGAATTATTATAATTCGCTACTTCAACACCTTGAAACTTAACTATTGCTTCAATTTTCTCAGGATCTAATCCCATAACTGCCGCCATTGTTCCTACTCCCGCAGGAACTGCTTTATTCATCATTTCTCCACGTTTTTTAACTAAAGTAAGACCCGTACGGAAATCGAAAACACCTGCAGCATAAAGAGCTGAATATTCACCAAGACTATGTCCGGCAACAATTTGAGGAGTTTTCCTAGCTTTTTTTAAAATATCTGTTACTAATGCTGAAGCGATAAACAATGCTGGTTGCGTATTAAATGTAAGACTAAGTTCTTCAATAGGTCCTTCCAACATAATTTCTAAAAAAGAAGCACCACAAACCTCATTGATTATTGCTCTGTGCTCAGCAAAGAAATCTTTATTTGCATCTAGAAGAGACTTCCCCATCCCTACAAACTGAGAACCCTGACCAGGAAAAATAAAAGCTGTTTTCATTTTTTTACTTCTTTAAAGCCCTAATTTGAGCAGTAAGCTCAGGCACTATCTCATGCAAATCACCAACAACCCCAATATCTGCAACATCAAAAATAGGAGCTTGAGCATCTTTATTGATAGCAACTATAAAGTCTGAACTCTGCATCCCAGCTAAATGCTGAATTGCACCAGAAATGCCACAAGCGATATAAACTTTAGGACACACGGTCTTTCCTGTTTGACCCACTTGATGGAAATGCGCTATCCAGCCAGCATCAACAGTGGCACGTGAAGCACCAACTGCTGCACCTAATTCTTTAGCTAGTTCTTGTATTTTAAAAAAATTATCAGGACTACCCAAGCCTCTTCCTCCGGAAACAATAAATTCTGCTTCACAAAGATCAACAACATCCATCTCTTCAATAGTTTCTTCTATTAAGCGCATTCTTTCTTTTACTTTAGAAAGATCCACTTTAACGGTTATCTTTTCGCCTTTTTCTTTTTCTCCAAGCTTCTTCTTCTTGAAAACATTTGGCCTAACAGTAGACATTTGTGGACGATGATTTGGACAAAGAATTGTCGCCATAATATTACCACCGAAGGCTGGTCTTGTTTGTAAAAGCAACATTTGCTCAGTATCAAAATCTAACTCAGTACAGTCAGCTGTTAACCCAGCATATACCATTACAGCAATAGTAGGAGCTAAACTTCTCCCAACGCTAGTTGCACCATATAAAACAATCTCTGGCTTATATTCATTAATAAGATCTGAAATCACTTTGGAATAATAGTCGTTCTGATAATAGGCAAGTTTTTTATCTACTGCTGAATAAACTTTCTTCGCACCATAATTATATAGTGGCTGTAAAAGGTTAGTATCGTCAGCTGACAATAGCATTGCACACAAAGTATAACCCGCTTTATTTGCTAAAATCTGTCCTTCACTAAGTAATTCTAAAGTAGCATTACTTAGAACACCTTCTCTTTGTTCAGCAAAAATCCAAATTTCTTTTGGGCTCATAGTATTTTCCTCTCCTTCAACTTACCTAGCAGTTCTTTTACAGACTGCTTCGGATCTTCATTTTCTATTATCTCTCTATTTGTTTTAATAGGTGGAGAAAAAACTTTTCTAACAATTGTTGGAGAACCTTTTAAACCAATTTTTTCTTCTTCAGCACCAATATCATCGGCACCCCAAGTTGTAATAGTGGCACTTTTTGCTCTCATTTTTCCTTTAAGAGATGGTAGCCTCATAGTATTTGCTTCTTTTACTACAGTAAACGCAGCTTTACCATCAACTTCCCATAGCTGGTAGCCTTCTTCGGTAACTCTTTTTACCTTAAATCCTGTTTCAGTTTTTTCAACTTCTTTAACATAAGTAATCACAGGAATATCCATAAAATATGCTACGCCAGGACCTACTTGCGCAGTGTCTCCATCAATAGCTTGTTTGCCAAAAAGTACAACATCAAAGTCGCCCGCTTTTTGTACAGCAAGGCTTAATGTATAGGAAGTAGCCCATGTGTCTGCTCCCGCAAACTTTCTATCAGTAATAAGGTATGCTTCATCAGCACCAACTGCTATACAATCCCTAAGTGCTTGTTCTGCTTGTGGTGGACCCATTGTTATAACGGTAACTTTTCCGCCATGTTTATCTTTAAGTTGTAACCCTAATTCAATTGCATTTTCATCAAATGGATTGATTACACTTGGAACTCCGGTCCTATTCAAACGATTGGTTTCCCTATCGATAGTAACCTTATCAGAATCAGGAACCTGTTTAATACAAACTGCAATATTCATTAATGTTCCCCCTATCTGTCTTGTTTAGCACTCTTTTTGATTGCATCCAAAGCAATTACGTTTCTTTGGATTTCATTTGTGCCTTCGTAAATCTGAAGTATTTTTGCATCTCTGAACATCTTTTCTACAGGATACTCTCTCATGTAGCCATATCCACCAAAAATCTGTAACGCTTCATTTGCTACTTTATTAGCAACATCTGTTGCATATAATTTGCACATTGCTGATTCTTGTGAGAAATCTTTAATTCCAGCATCAATTGTTCTGGCTGTCTGATATAACAAACATCTCGCAGCTTCAATCTCTGTAGCCATGTTTGCAATCTTATGTTGGTTAGCTTGGAAAGCAGAAATTGGCTTACCAAACTGCACTCTTTCTCTGGAGTACTTAACAGCAGCGTCCATAGCACCTTGAGCCAACCCAACACCTTGAGCAGCAATACCAGGCCTTGAATGGTCAAGATTCTTCATCGCAACGATAAAACCTTGTCCTTCTTTGCCTAATAAATTTGCTTTCGGAATCTTGCAATCTTGGAATACTAGTTCTCTTGTTGCAGAAGCACGGATTCCTAATTTGTCTTCTTTCTTACCGAAAGTAAAACCTTCTGTTCCCTTTTCAACAATAAAGGCAGATGCGCCCCTAGCGCCCTTTGCTTTATCTGTCATTGCAATAATAGTGTAAGTGTCTGCTTCTCCACCGTTTGTTATCCATTGCTTTGTCCCATTTAATATATAATGATCACCTTTAAGTTCTGCCGTTGTTTGAACTCCACCAGCATCTGAACCAGCATTTGCCTCTGTTAAACCAAAGGCTGCTTGCGATTTTCCTGCCGCTATGGCTGGAAGGTATTTTTGTTTTTGCTCTTCAGTGCCAAAAGCAAGTACTGGATAAATACCTAATGCATTCGCTGCAAAAGATACTGACACCCCAATACAACCTCTGCTGAACTCTTCCACAGCTAGAATGAAATCCATTACTCCACCACCGAATCCTCCGTATGCCTCTGGTATATATAGACCATAAAGGTCAGCGTCTGCGATTTTCTTAAGGATTTCTGTTGGAAAAATCTCCTCTTGATCTAATCTTGCTCTGTCTGGAATTATGAATTCATTCGTGATCTTTCTAGAAAGCTCTACGATCATTTTCTGCTCGTCTGTTAAAAAATATTCCACTTTTTTCCTCCTGCTTTTATATTGTTTTTATATCCACTTAATAACATTTGCCCCGTAGGTGAGTCCGGCTCCAAATCCAACAGTAATTACGATATCACCCTTTTTAAGGAGATTTTTGCTCATGGCTTCGTTAATTGCTATTGGGATAGATGCGCTGGAAGTATTACCATACCGGTCAATATTAACATACACTTGTTCATCAGACAATCCTAACTTCTCCTGAGCGTAATCGATCATTCGTTTGTTAGCCTGATGAGGGATCAAGAAGGTAACGTCCTCCTTAGTAAGCCCTGCTCTTTCCAGCGCCTCGTCCATCAGTTGTACAATAATATTTACAGCAAATTTATAAATAGCCTTACCGTCCATTTGAATATATCTTAATGGATTATCCAGGTTATCTTTATTAAGAGCTTCTTTAGAACCACCAATTGGCACTATCAACTTATCATGATCTTGTCCTTTTGCACCGATATTAGTGGCTAATAAACCATAGCCCTCTTCAACTTGACTAAGGATTACAGCTCCAGCACCATCACCAAAAAGAACAACAGTTGCTCGGTCTGTCCAATCGCAATATTTACTCAAGGTATCGGCACCAACAACTAAGGCCTTTTTATATAACCCTGACTTCATCATGCTCGCCGCGACATCTAACGCACAAATAAAACCAGTGCAAGCAGCACTAATGTCAAAGGCAGCGACCTTCTTTATATCTAACTCCTTTTGAATTAAGCAAGCTGTTGAAGGAAACAATGGATAGTCAGGAGTAGTTGTAGCAACCACAATTAAATCAATCTCTTCTTTATCAATTCCTGCATTTTCTATTGCTTTTCGTGAAGCCTCTATTGCAAGTGAAGCTGTTGTTTCTTCCTCACAGATATAACGTTGTTTAATGCCAGTTCTAGATACGATCCACTCATCGTTTGTTTCTAATCCTAATGCTTGAAAATCATCGTTTTTTAGTTTCTTTTTTGGTATAGCCGAACCTGAACCAATTATTCCGTAATTATTTTGTTCCATTTTCTTTCGTTGCCCCCTGCTCAGCACTATTCTCTGATAGTATCTTGGCAATATCCTCCACTATTTGTTCTCTAACCATAATTGCTGCTTCCCTGATAGCATTTTTAAATGCCTTCGGACTTGCAGAACCATGTGCTTTTATGACTGGTTTTTTTACACCCAATAAAAGCGTTCCCCCAAACTCATCATAATCAAATTTCTTTCTAATTTTCCTAAGTGCTGGCAACATAAAAATAGCGCCAAACATTGCCATAAGACTTCTCTTAATTGTACCTTTAATCATTTTAAAAATTGTTGAAATAAATCCTTCTCCAAGCTTAAGAACAATATTACCTACGAAACCATCACACACCACAACATCTGTATATCCAGCCAACAAATGAGAAGGTTCAAGGTTGCCAACAAAATTAATAGTTTTATCCTCTTTTAATAATTTATACGTCTCCGTAGTGAGCTCATTACCTTTGTGTTCTTCTTCCCCGATGTTAAGCAACCGCACTTCTGGTCTTTCTATGCCAAATCTGTGCTGTGCATACACCGAACCCATTTTGGCAAACTGAACCAAATGCTTTGTCTTACAATCAACATTTGCTCCAAGGTCTAGGGCAACAATTGGTTTTTTCATGGTTGGGAAAACAGCAACAATCGCTGGTCGATCGACATTCTTTATCCTACCTACTTTAAAAATAGAAGCAGCAAGAACCGCCCCAGTATTCCCAGCGGAAACTAAAGCATCCACCTGACCATTATTCAGAAGTTGAATCGCAACCATTAATGATGATGTTGATTTTTTTATTGCTTGAGTCGGTTGTTCATTCATGGAGATTCTATCTTTAGCATCAACTATAGTAATTCTTTTTGGTGAGCCATGAAGCGCCAGCTCTGCCTTCAGTGTCTGCTCATCACCTACTAATACGACTTCTACCTGAGAATCATTTTTGACTGCTGCAACTGCACCCATAACTTCATTCTTAGGAGCGAAATCTCCACCCATTGCGTCTATTGCTATCTTCATAGGAAATATTCTCTATTTAGTTCGTAGTTTCTTGTTTTTTTAATATCTGTCTTCCTTGATATTCACCACAAGCAGTGCACACATGATGAGGTCTAACCTCAGCGTGACAGGTTGGGCAAGTAGAAATCTCGGGCATTGTTACTTTCCAATGAGCACGTCGCTGATCTCTCTTTGCTTTAGTTGTTTTCTTCTTTGGTACAGCCATTACAGTCCTCCGTCTTCTTTTTTAACTTTGCCAAAACAGCAAGTCTTGGATCAATTGTCTTTTTCTGTTCCTGCTCTTTAACCTGACAATTTATATCACATTTAGGAGCTATTGGCAAATTTAAAATAATTATTTCACGTATCATTTCAGAAAAATCTAGAGATAAATCAGAGCTATAAGTAAAATAGATGTCGTCCTCTTGAATTTCATGATCTTTGTCTGGAGGGAAAAAAGCTTGCGACTCATCGATAAATCTTTCTTCAAAATCTAAGGATAATTTTTCTTCAAACACTTTTAAGCATATTGCACATTCCATTAAAACAGTCGTAACACACTTACCCTTGGCAATAAGCCCCATGCCAGTATTTGTTATTGTGCCTTTTAAAGTTACGGGCCCTTTAATTTCGAAATCTTCGCCTAAGTCCATAAACAGCTTTTCGGTTAAATCAACCTCAAAGCTCGCGCCAACAGCACCTAATAATGGATTAATATCAATTTTCATAAAACTCACCCTTCCAAACCTCACCCGGCGTAATTAGCCAAGAACTTCCTAAATACTACAATGTCGCCACCCTCTTATTTCGACAGGCTCAACACATCGCCTAAAAGAGAGGGTTTATATTACCATAGAGTTAATAAGTTTTGTATCTAGGGTTTTACCCTTCCGCCATGCACCAGTCGCTTCCGCTCCGGTTCGCGGCACCTTCTCTTAAAAAGGGAAGGATAATTAATCAAAGTTATTGTAAATTGTTAAACTCTTCCACTTCTTTAACCAAGGAATCTTTTTGCATCAGCAAATTTCTCTTCTTCACCGAAAGCATCTCTGTATAATATGCAGAAATTATTAATAGACCCACCATTACTGCTAACAAAAAAATAGAAATAAAACCTTTTTTCATAATAACTGCCTTATCCTATCATAAAGGATGACCGCCACACTGACGCTCAAATTTAAGGAATCATTTTGTCCAAGCATCGGTACTGAGACATTAATATTGGCCTGCTTCTTCCAAAACTCAGAAACCCCATGATGCTCACTACCAACAACTAATGCGAACTTATCCGAAAGTTTTGCCTGATGATAAACTATTGTTGCTTCAGGCGTTGCAACTAATACTTTGATTCCTGCATCAATAAATTGTTTATACGCGTCTTCTTGAGATAAAATTAAAAACGGAACACTAAAAAAAGTACCCACGCTATTCCTTATAACATTGGGATTATAAATATCCGTTTGTTGATTATTAAAAACTATTGCCTCAACACCAGCCCCATCCGCAATTCTAAACAAAGCACCTATATTACCCGGCTTTTCTATGTCTTCACAAACAAGAACACAATTAGCACGACTTAATTTATAGTCACTATCTTTTTTCTGAAAAACTCCAACTATTGTTTCTGTTTTTTCGCGATAACCAATCTTCTCAAACATCTCTATACTAATAATATATTTAGGAACATCCTCTTTTAATAAAGAAAGCTTTTCTTCTAATCCCCACAACTCTTGGCAAATAAACTCATTCTTT
Organism: Candidatus Margulisiibacteriota bacterium; assembly: GCA_028706105.1. NCBI lineage: Bacteria > Bacillati > Candidatus Margulisiibacteriota > Candidatus Margulisiibacteriota bacterium. Next base: position 10,612 of record JAQWCF010000024.1, on the reverse strand, counting down.
AAGGCAAGATTGATTTCCTTTTCGCCTTCAACCAAAAAAGTAGATGTTTCATCTCGATATTTTTTTAAGCGTAATTTGCATAAATTCTTAAATTTCACGTTTTGCGTGCTGGTTATTTTTTCCATAGCTCTATAGTAAATAGTTAATCAAAAATCGTAAATAGTGAATAGAGGGAAAAAGAAGGACAAATTAATGGGATAAAAATATTTTCTTTACGACAATTTATTAATTACAAAGAAGGAGTTATTTATGCACCATAAAATCATTGGATATAGTCAATTTAATCTAGCAACACTTTTCAAGGAAATTTCCCATTCCTTACAACAACCTCCACAAATTGTTACAGAATATCTTAACAAATATCCAGGACATGCAGAATTAATACTTTTTGTGGCAGTCACAGAATTATTAAACAAAAACCCAGAGGATATAAGAACAGCACTATTAAAAATGCTTGCTGAAACTATTTCTGCTCACCCAGAACAAGTTGACAAAATTGTTTGTGGCGCGGTTATGGCAGCGCCATACTTTAGAGAAGACATAGTTGTACAAGCAGTCGCGACATCATTAGTAATAACTGACGTGCCCAAATTCTCGCAAATAATGCAAGGAGCTAATGACGCTAGTTTTATTAACGTCACCTCTTTGATTGATATTTTTTAAACATGCCAAACATTTAAAATAAAAGGCGGGAATTTTTATTTCTAAATTCGATACATTTAATACTAATAGACAAAAGGAGAAGCTGTGACAATAAATAACATTAATAAAACAACACCCCCCCCTACAGGCAATAATGAGGTCATCCAACAAAGAAAATTCAAGTTCATAGCAACAATATTTGGTAAATATGAGGACAAAATTGAGATATCATTTACTAATAAATCCATTAATATTAAAGTTAACCCAGGCACGACTCTTCAAAAAAAATATCAGGCTAATGTTAATTTTGATAAATTCAATCCCAAGGAAACGTTAAAGGCAATTCTTGTAATAAGTAGCGTAATTGATAAAGTGATACTTTCGGAATCAGATAAAATTTACCTAAAAAACGCCATAGGCAGATTAAAAGATGACTTCAAAAACAAGCAAGTATCTTTGCGGTTCTCAACCACAAATCTGATAGACATTAAGGAACTACACGAACTAGGGATAGAACTAAAAGACATAATAGTAAGATCAAAGGGACCGGTCTCATTTCAAAACCCTTTACCTGGACCATTCACAGAATCTGCAGAAAGATTAATAGGATCAGTCGTAATGACAGAAAATAATAAAAACGAGTTTTCTCAAGAATACAACAAAGACATGCAAACAATAGCCACACTAGAAGGGTTTAAATTACAAATTATTCAAACAAAAATATCAATTAATCCTGAAGACAGTCAGGTTGTTTTAAGTGATTCTTCAAGAGTGACACCAATTTCAAAAGATGTGTTTGCCGAAATTAAAAACGCCTACGGTTATTCTGCTCCAACTTACTTCACTGACAAGCAACACGTCGACTACCACAGAGGCATGGGTTCTGCGATGGATGGCGTTTTAGCTAAAGACATGAAACAATTAAATCAAGACTCTATAAAAGAAGGAAAAAGTTATTTTGAAGGAGGTAACATTTTAACCGCTACTAGTACAGACAATTCAAAGGTTATAATAATAGGTGCTAGTTCTTTTGATATTAATAATGCTATTTTTAGAACAAACTATGTGACTTACAATGAATTACTAGAAGCAAAAACAGTTGCTGGTCAAACAGGAATCAGGGAAATAATAAACCAAAAAACTTTTGAAATGATGGCAACAGATTTAAATATTCGTCCTGAACAAATGTTGTTTATACCTCAAATGGGATTACACATAGACACATATCTGAGACCTGGACTCAATGGAGAAATTTTTATCAATGACTGGGGAACATCAGTCAAGCTACTTACAGCATTACTCAAATTAAACAACCTTTCTACTGAGGAAAAAAACTACTATTCTTCATTTTTAGAACACGCGCAGGCAATGGGGAAAAAGCATGAAAACGTCTACAAAGAAACTTATAAAAAACTAACAGAATATGGATTTACCGTCATAAAGGTACCAGGAGTCTTCTATAGCAAAAAAACCTTGAACCTGCCAGCCAAGCACATTAATTTCATGAATGGCGTTATGGGCACCGGTAACTCAGGAACCTTCTATATTACAAATGGAAGCAATTTCCCTAGACTAAATAATATTGTTGCTAGCATATTCAAACACTTTGGAATTAATAATATTTATTTTACTGGAAGATCACTAGATAGTTTTTCTTTCGACCCAGCTGAAAAATCTTTGTTAAAATTTGATTCAGGTGTAGACTGCAGAACCCTCGAGTTCCCCAAAGATGACAACAATAAATAATAGCTTTTAGTTTACATTTATCTCCTTTACCCTGATAATAAAAGCATGACTAAAACAGCGATACTTATTGATGGTGGGTTTTTTCTAAAAAGATATTATGCGGTTTATGGCAGATCTCCGATGGAAGATGGAGCCGATAAAGTAACCAAAACCATCTCTAATATTTGTTCTGAGTTTCAAAAGAAATTTGAATTTGATTTGTTAAAAATCTTCTACTACGATTGTTTCCCTTACATAAACAAAGAAAAAACTCCTATCTCTGGCAAGGTAATTGATTTTAGCCAAACATCCTTGGCACAATTTAAAATGAAACTTTATGATGAGCTTAAAAAAACAAGAAAAATGGTTTTAAGATTAGGAGAACTAAAAACTGGTTATGGTTGGCTAATCAAACCCATGCTAACTAAAGGACTATTAAGTGGAGCAAATGACTTTAAGTCGTTAACAGACGATGACTTCTATTTTGACCTTCAACAAAAAGGCGTAGACATGAAAATAGGCCTAGATATTTCAACCTTTGCTTACAAAAAACAAGTTGATCAGATTATTCTAGTAGCAGGAGATGCCGACTTTGTGCCAGCAGCAAAAGTTGCGAGAAGAGAAGGGATTGATTTTATACTAGATCCCATGTGGCAACACATTGATGATCAACTATTCGAACATATTGATGGGCTCTATTCTGTCTGCCCTAACCCTAATCAAAAGAACAAAAGGGTAAGCAGAAATAATCAATAAATAATATGCAAACCAACAGATGGTTAGGACCAATCATTCTTGTTGCCTGTGTGTGCCTTTTCTTCCCAAGCTACTTTCACTACAATTACAAACAATTTATTAAAATGTCTAAAGCACAATTAATCTATGAACATAACAAAAACTACAACCGCAAATTATCCTTCACGGACAACAGTGTTTACAAAATTTTTAATAATTCTGTTAATGGTGAGATAGAACAAATAACCTTTACAGACCTAACCTTAACTGGCACAGACAATTCTCTTACAATAAGCTTATTAGGAGACAAACCCTTTTTTTTCCAACTGGAAAAAAACTTTCTTCATCAAACTGCCACTAGTTATCTTTACGGAAACACTGAAGAACGCTCTTTCTTACTCTCCTGCTTGCAAACAAAAAAGACAAAACAGATAAACAATGAAAAACTAATGTACCAAACCCTCTTTTTGCCTTATATACCAAGCTATCTTGGACATATGCATATCCAAGCTAAAGACAAGCTCTACTTAATAGCGTTTGAAAGCCAAATCATAACTGCTGACATCAGCTTAAATGAGAATGGATTAATATCTAGTATTTCTACGGAAAAATTTCTGGCCACTTACTTTAACTATAAAAACGAAAAAGGAGTACAAATACCTAAAAACATGACAATCAACGAACAAAAATATCAACTTAAAAAAATTAAAATGAATATACTTAATACACGTCGTTAGGAACGACCTCTTCGAAATCCGCGCTTTCTCCTCTATTCCAGAGTTCTAGTTCTCTATTATACTTTTTCCCAAATTGATTCCAAACACCAATAAATAAAGAAGCAAACACTGGTCCAATAATAAACCCAACTGGTCCAAACCAAGCTAATCCACCCAATGTTGATAGAAAAATAATTGCTGGATGTGGACCAGCACGCCTAGAAACAAAAATAGGTTTAATATAACTTTGCGTGATTGTTGTACCAACATACGCCAAAACTATAACCAACAACCCCACAACCCACTTGCCAGAAACAATCAAAAAAATTCCAGCCGGAACTAACACAAAAATTGCTCCAACAATTGGAATCACAGACAAAAGCATGATTACAACTCCCCAAAAGACGGGAGAACCTATTCCAAACAAATAAAAAATCAAAGCTCCATAAATCCCCTCCAAAACACCCACAAACATAGTTCCCAGTAAAGTTGCATCTGTTATATTAACTACTTCATTAATAAGCCGTTGCTCTTCTTTGTCGTCTAATGGTGATAAATACATTAATTTCTTAATAAGAATATCTCCATCCGTATATAAAAAATAAATAACAAAACAAATTATAAACAAATGAAAAATATTGAAACTAATTGTTATCAAAATCTGACTGGTAAGATTAACAATATTACCGGCAGAACCTCGCAGAACATTTGTTAACTCTTGCATAACATTTATCTGTAACCCACTCTCAAACAAAGGCTGCAAAAAATATATCTCACTAAACTTATCAATAATCACTTGTGCTTTGGGAATGGAAATCATAATTGTTGCATAAATTTTAACAAGCTCATTAGCCAGTATCACACCAATAACTATAATTGGAATTATTATTATTAACAAAATAGCCAGAACTGTTAAGGCAGCAGCTAATTGCTTGAACTTTAGTTTATTGCATAAAAAAGAAAAAACACCTCTCATTACATGTGCCAAAATCACAGCCAAGAAAATATCGATAAAATACGGCGATAAAATTTTGTAGAAAGCCATGGTAAGAACTATCAGCAAAAAAAAGAAAAACCAATCCGGTATGCTAAGTTTTTTCATAAAGTACCTCTAGTAACATTATAAGAAAGTTTATGAATAAAACCTAGATATATTTAAACTATTTCTAAATGCATCGCATGTTGCTTATTAATATACTCAACTAGCTGTTTTAAGCGATCCATACTATGGTCATTAACAGGAAAAGTTCCAGTATAATAATTAGACGCAAATTCCGCAATGTACTTATTTGTCATACTTAAAGCTTGCATTCTCTCTCTCTGATTAACTGTTTCACCTATCTTCACAATCTTCTGTTTTAACGTGATTAGCTTCTTTTCATAGTAAACAATCTCTGTGCTTCTAATGGACTCACGAATATCATCAACAACCTGCGCCCAATGTACATCATGAAAAGAATATGCCAAAACTTGTTTCACATTATTTAAATAAATATTGCGTACTTGTTTTTTGTGTTCTATAGAAAAATTTGGGTTAAGCATCTCAACAACAACATACAACTTATAATTAAGCGCCCAACCTAATACTCTCTTTTTAAAACTTTCTGGTATTATTCTATCAAGCATTTCGTTTTTTGAGGGAACGTCTTCATTAAAAGTATGCAAATACGTTCTGCCTGACTCTCCCAGCATTAAATTAACTTCTTTGATAAAAGATTCCTTCTGTCCCAATAAAAGATTGTAAGTAGTTCGATATTGATTAAGGATAATTTTATTCTCATTAACTTCATTAACAACAGCTGCCCCATCGCGAACTTCCTCAGACCTATTTATGATAGTAACGTCTGGGTTGGGTAAAAAATCTTTAAAGTTTGGCCTATCAAGATCCTTTTCTTCTCGCCTTGAATCTATCTGTATATGAGGTGTGTTTGATATATTGATACTACCTATTTCCATTTTGCTTCCTCTTTAATACACAACTAATCCTTTTCAAAAAGGACTTATAATAATATCGTATCAATAATTCGAGATTCCCATTTAATTGTATTTATAATTGTTCCCCTTAATGGTATTCTATAATAGAATCTATAAGGACACAAAATTATTACGATCTTTAATTATATAATCTGGGGGGATTAACATGTTCAAATTCAAAAAAATTTTAATCACAAGCTTCTTTCTAACTTCTATATTGTTACTACAAGGGTTTACTGATATTAATATCTTTAAAAATGGCGAGAACCTTGATATTGGAAAAGACGAGATTGTAAAAAATATAGTTTGTATCAATGGAAACGTCACGCTAAATGGCACCGTTGAAGAAAATATTCTCCTACTTAATGGCAATCTTTCCCTGGGCAGAGACGCCATCATTAAAGGAGAAACTGTTGTTATCGGTGGCACAGTAAATAAATCAAGAGGCACTCAAATTGCAGGGGGCATTACCTCTATGTCTTCTGACCAAGTAATGAAAATAAGTAATTCCTGGAAATACTATGAACCAAAAGCGCCTAAAATTTTCAAATTTATTGGCCCTGTTTTCTCTCTCTCCTTTATCATTTTAATTCTATTGGCTGTAATGTTGTTTCCAAAAACTATAGGTGGTATTTCTTTTGTAGCGGAATCAACTCCTTGGAAAACTTTAGGATTTGGCATTATTACCTCTTTGCTTATTCTTCCTATCACTTTTCTTTTACTAATATCTTTGCTAGGAATAACCCTTGTCCCGCTCTTCTTTGTTGCTTTAATCATTATTGTCTTATTAGGAACAGTGGCTATCTATCAACTTATTGGGAAAAAAATAGCTGGGTTATTTAGAATAAAAGGGATTCCTATGCTTTGGGAAACCATTTTAGGAATCATCACCATCTCTATTGTTAAATTATTCCCTATCATTGGAGGATTTGCTTCAATTGTAATAAGCACTTTTGCCTTGGGTGCTGGCGTAATTTATTTATTTTCTTTAAGAAAATTATCTAAAGTAGCAAAATAAAGTTATTTACTTAGCTTTTTACAAGCCTGATATAAATTATCAAAAAGCTCTGGTATTAATTTCTTTTGAACTGCAGAAAACGCAATACGAATTACCCCTCCACACAAAATAACTCCTGTGCCAAACTCGTCCAACAAAAGTCTTCTCAATGCCTCACCGTCTATTCCCTTAGCCAGGTCAACACACATAAAATATCCAGAATTGAACGGTAGAGCTGTAAAAAACTCCGCATATTCTTTTTTATCTTGTAGCTCCTTCACCACAACTTCATATCTTGATTTTAGTATCTCAAATTTCTTTTGTTTTTCTTTAGCATAGTTTGGACAACTATAAGCGGTCATAAGTAGTGACTGTGACAAATTAGATGCATTAGAAATATTCCCTCTAATAAGCCCAGCTGTCTTGGCTTCTAAAGCAGAATATAATTCCTTGTCTCCATCTTTGATTCCATAAGTAATAAACCCAACCCTAAAACCCCAAACATAATCCTCTTTTGTTGGACCATCTATCTTTACTGCTAACACATTCTTATGCAAATCTGCTAGCTGAGCAAACAAAGACTCTTTAAAAATATTCTTTTTATAAACCAGTCCAAAATATGCATCATCTAAAATAATTAATAACTTATTACCCTTATCCGCGGATCTTTTTATTACATCAACTATTGCCAGCGCTTCTTTTTCGGTTGGAGTATAACCTGTAGGATTGTTAGGAAAGTTCAATAAAACAGCTATTTTCCCGGCTTTTTTTACTGATAATTTCGCCTCAAAAGCTTCAAGGTCTAAACCTTCTCCACTAAAAGTATTCATTAAATCAAACTTAACGCCAAACGGTTGTTCAAAAACAAGGCCATAGTTTTCCCAATAGAGGTCGGAAAGAACTAATTTTTCGCCCTCATTAAAAAACATTTGACCAATAATACTAAGACCATGAGTTAAAGCATTTGTTACAACTGGCAAACTTATTGGCTTATCCTTAAGTGAAGGATTTTTTTCATAAATATGTTCTTGCCATTTTGCTCTTATATCTGGTCTCCCATAACTAGGGGCATAGGGGAAAACTTTTTCAGGCGCTAAACCAATGTTTTTGGTAAGAGAATCTAGTCTCATGGGGGAACCATCATCCTCAGTAGCAATACCTATGGTAGCATTAATTTTCTTGCCACTAGCTTGTGCTGCTTGAGAAAGAATACCCGACTTTGGGAAATAAGCGTTCTTCCCTTTGTCACCTAATAATTCATAAACTGTAGCGTTGTTCTTCTGAATTGTCTGGTTGAGCTCTAATGCCTGATTATCCATTAACTACTCCTTCAAGTTTTTAAAATTATATCATACAGTACTATTAGTGTCCGATAATTTTCAGCCAAGATTAACACACAATCGTTATGCTTTTACTAGTTACAATTTAAATGCTTGATTTTTGTTTTGTTATTCCTTGTAAATAAAATATAATGAAAAGGGTAACTGAAGAAGGGGGCAAGAAAAAAATGAGAGTAATTCCAAAAATTTTAACTACATTCCTAATTGTATCAACCTTACTCTTAACTGGTTGCCAAGTAACCTTAGAGCAAGGAGAGCTCCTAGAACAAAACAACAAATTACCAGAAGCTACGCAGCTTTATTGGGAAATAGTTAAAGGCGATCCGGGATCTTACTCTCTTGATACGAAACAAGAAGCTAAAAAAAGAATCTTAAAGCTCAAGCCTCAAACTATTGTTCCTGAACTAAAAAATGAGATTTTATCAAACAAAGACAGTAACTCTAAATTGTTAATGTGTGACATGATCATCGCTTATAATAATACTCCTGATTACAATTGTATTATCTTGGCTGGTCTAGCAGAAAAATCTAATTTAGCTGCAAAAAAATATTATGCTAACTCTCTTGCTGAATTAGAATCGGAAGAAATAACCACAAAAATAATTTTACAATATAATGAAGCATCAAAACACTACATAAATGATCTAAAAGAACAAAAAAACAAAGGCGCTACATTGAACTTGTCCTCAGACGTACTACTAAGTTACTATCAATTTGTTGCTTTATATAACCAACCTAAAACTTTAGATTTCTTACTCTCTTTACTACAATCCAAAGATGTTCTTGACCGACAAAGTCTTATTAAATCTATGGAGCTAATCAGCGACAAACAAATCATTGAACCTCTTTTATCAATTTCAAAACCAATCACACCCAAAGAACAAGAAATCCTTACAAAGATTTTTCTCAACCTCAATGACCCAAAAACCTATAGTTTCCTGATTAGCCAAGCAACAACAAGCACTAAAAATGAAAAGGTTATTATAGAACATTTAGAAAAAAACATTAACAAATCCAACCTAAAACATATTGCTCAAACATTTAAAGACAATGATTACCAGCTGAATAATGACGCTGTCTTGTTAGCAAAAAGTTTAATAAAAACAGTGCCTTCTAAAGAAGCAGTTTCTGCCCTCTCGCAATTGTTGCAACTGAAAGATGTAACCAAAAATCAAATAACTCTTGCTGAAGTTCAAGATATTTTATATTTTATTAATAGAAATATGACAAAAGATAATTTATCAGACATGCTTTCCGCTTTAGACAAAAATCTCTCCATTAAAAGTACAAGTGACTTCTATGCCCTTGATGATTTATTCCAACAAAACGTAAATCTAATTAATAAGTTCTATGGCTCAAATAACTATCTTCAGTCCTTTATGCTGGAACTAAAAACGCTTGCTTCTGTCTATAAAGCAAAAGAAAATTTTGCTACGTCAGTACAAAAAGCAAGATCTTCCCAAGAAATTGAAGCAGTTAAATTGTTACTAGAAGATATTATCTTGCAAACAGAAACACTTACTAGTAGCCAGCCAGCCTCGAAGCTACTTAATAATGTAAAATTCTTTGTCTCCAAAATTGAAGATGCCGATCTAAAAAAATTACTTAATTCTATTATTAAAAACAGCCAATATGAAAAAGTCATTGCCCCTGATGACAGCTTAAATACTCTAAATGTGCCGGATTTAATACAATTAATTTCTCCGTCAGTCACAACCACAGGCGCAAATGATTAAACTAAAATATTTATTCCCTATCTTTATTTTCTCCTTCTTGCTATCGTTTGGGTTTGCCTATAATCTAACAAGCGTCTCAGACATTAGTTCAGGAAAATCCAATATCTCGTTTGTCACTAACCACGAGGCTCTACTCATTAATCCTTCTTTCCTTCCTCAAACACAATTTGCTATCAGCAATCAATGTATCGACACAACAGGGATTAAAACAAAGTCACATGCACTAAACTATATGATAATAAACGGATTTGGATTTGGTGAAATGCGCAGAGAAGAACTAGCCACTTCCAAAAACATCAAAGTTGGCCTAATTGGATACGGCTCTAAAATCAACAAAAACTTTTCTTGGGGCATAACTTATCAAACCATCACAATTGCTAACAGTGGAGTAGATACATCCTCTTGGTCAACCTTGCTTGGAATGAGCTACCTAGATCAAAAAAGTAATCTCTTCTTTGGCCTTACACTAGAACATTTCTTTAAAGACGCTAATGCTACTTTAGATGATGACTTACCGCCAACCATTGCCTTGGGGTTCAATTTTGTTCCCTGGAACCAAGTTATGTGGTCTAATAAATTAAGCTTTATTAGAAAAACTGGCGAAAAAATCCAATACAATTCCGGTATTTCTATCATGGTAAATGATAGTATTATGCTTAATTGTGGAGCAAGCAAAACAGGATATGCTCTTGGATTTGATTTTCCAATAAGTCTGGGCAAAAAAAATCTTGGTTCTCTTCGTTATGC
>JAQWCF010000023.1 GCA_028706105.1 Candidatus Margulisiibacteriota bacterium | reverse complement strand
ATCAGAAACGGCTATAGCCTGGGTAGTCCTATTGCCTATCTCATAAGAAATCAGGATTTTGAAAACTGGCAGGAGATAATGGCGTCAGGCGTAGGTGAAGCAATCAAGCAAAGCTCCAGTAAAAAGATTTTAATTATGAACGGTTCCTATGATAGAGAAACCACTTATCTAGATAAGGAAGGGAATAAGCAGGAGTTAACCTTTGAGGAGTTTTTAAGTCAACTAAAAGATGCGCTTAATAGATACGGAGAGTTAAGTAATGAACTTTCTGATTATGTAACAGATGTAATTTTTCTAGAGGGATCTGTTATAAAACCTAGTGGAAATGAAGAAACCACCAAACTAAAAATACATCTGGTTGAACCTAGTTTAAAAGAAGCAACCCATTATAGTCCAGAAAAGCTTGTCGAAAAGCTTCTTTCGATTGCACAATAAATTAATTCGACGCAGCTATTAATCTAGCTTTATCCAATATTTGCAAGCCAGCATTAAAGTATCCTTCCAGGATTGGCTGGGGATTCAGCAGTTTTACCTTGCTTGTAACTTCGTAATATATTCTAAACTTTGGTTCCGTGCCAGAAGGTCTAAGTAAAATCCAGCTATTATCTTCAAAGGTTATTTTGAGTCCATCATCAATATTTATTCTTGAAATTATTTTACTTGTATTATTTATTAATAAAGAGTCGCCTGTTTTATAAAGTTTTTCTTGTAAGGCTTTTAAGACATTTTTTTTATAAGATTGCCACTCTTCAACTGAAACACCTAATACATCTACACCTTTTTTTTCTGGATAGTAAAAACCGTATCTTTCCTGAAGTTCTAGGTAATAATCAGCAATGGTTTTCCCTGTGGTCATCATTACATTTAAGGCTAAAAGTAAACCGGCAATGGCGTCTTTCTCTAAAGTGTGACCCATTGTTGAAATCCCATCAGATTCTTCAAAACAAAGAAGCGCATCACGATATGGACGAAACCATTTAAAGCCAACTTTGGTTTCATATATTTTTTGACCTTCAGCCTGCGCAATAGCTAAAGCAAAATCAGAAGTTGGCAGACTAGAGGCAATCGGCCCCTTGGTTCCTGCATCTAACAGCGAAGCATAAGCAATGGCACCAAACTTGTTCATATCAATATCCGAATTGCTAGTCCCAAACCTAATTCTGTCACCATCTGGATCTAAGGCGACTACAAGTGTTTTACTTCTTCCTGAATCTTTTGCCAGCTTAATAATACTCAGCATATTTGTTGCACTCGGTTCTGGCTTAACACCGTGGAAAGAATAGTCGTCAACTGTGTTAACAAAAGCAAGGGAATTAGACTTCAATAATTCGTTAGTTAAATCCTCACCAAGTATCTGTTGTACATATCCTCTAGATGAGCCATGCATGTTGTCTATTGCTAAAAACAAATCATTCTTAATAGACTTAAGATATTTTTTGATTGCTTCAATATTAAATATTTTGCTTTTATTTAAAAAGTTTATATAGATCTTTCCTGCGTCTATTACTTTAACTGAATATTGAATGTTGGCTGGTCTGAAATCTGAATTTTCTTTCATATACTTTACTGTTTCCGCCATAATAATAGCTGTGAGGTTTGCGTCGGCTGGTCCACCATCGGCAGGATTGAATTTAAGGCCTGCATAGTCCATTGGATTATGTGAAGGAGTAAAATTAAACGAACCTGCAGCTTTAAGCTCCGCTACAAGTGCTGAACCAATTCCAGTTGGACACTCCCCTGCTAAGTAAATCTTTATTCCAACGCTAGCAAGTTCTTTCATGGCTGCATCCATAAACTCTTCACCCATGAAACGATTATCCCTAAAAACAATAATTCCCTTTTCTTTGACTTCTTCAAAATTAGAATATTGATTGGTTTGCAGAAATTCAGAAGAATTCATCATGTCTATAATTGCTTTACTAACTTTATGTACATTCAGAACTGTAAAGTCCTCGCCTATTCGTCCTCTCCATCCAGATGTACCAAAAACGACCATGGTTGAGTTTTGTGATGTTCTTGCTTGTGCTCCCATGAATTCTCTAATCTGAACGATTATTTCTTTACAAAAGACTGTTACCTCTAGTGAAACAGGATGATAGTTGTAATACTCACCTAAGAGATTCGCTACTGACCAGAAATCGCTCTTAGTTAACAATTGAGCACAGGTAGTTGCTATTTGTTTATCAGAAATATTTTGTTGAATACTTGCTTTGATTTTTAAGTTAAATTCTGACATGAGCAACTCCTAATATAAGATAAACGTTATTATAAAGTATTCTCGGAGTTCAGTCACAAAAAAGTTTAGTTTATAGAAACCATTCTTTAATAATCCCTAGCGTAACTTTTAATGAGGAAGTTTGTTTGAGCTCATGGCTCATGTTCATGTTAAACAACTTAGTTCCAGTTCCTTTGCTAAGCCCAAAATCGGAAAGTTTAACGCTTTGTAGGGAACGAGAGCCATCGTATAGAGTGCCTGTATTAATTAAAGATATGTTAGGAAGACTAAAAACAATAGCATCATTGCCCGGATGATTGTCAGGCAAGATTTTGGCTTCATCGCCTATATAAATAATTTCTTTATTCTTAGGATCTATTTTTAATCTTGCGTAAAAATCGGAAATCGCATTAAGTTTTGTGTCAAAACCATGGGCATTAAAGTTAATACTAGTCTTGCCACCTTCAACTATTTGTAAATCAGCACCTAAAAGAGCGTTAAGTTTAAGCATGAGCCATGCTCTTAACCCGTTTGGCATTACTTGATTAGCAAAATTGTCACCTTTACCTTTATCGTCTAATTGTTTTAAAGTAATTTGCAATATTTTGTTTTCCACAAGGTCAGTACGGAGATGCAAGGAGAAAGGATATTCTTGCAAACCATTTATATCCAGCGGGATATCCCAAAATTGCCTGTTGTCTTTTGTCTTAAAGGGTAACTTCATATTTTTTTTATTATTTTGAACAATAAAATTTCTAAAAGCAGATAAATGGTTGGAGTCAGGCTGATCTGCATCCGTAAAAACTCTATCTACGGTTTCTTTTATCATTGAAACTGTAGATTCTGGCAAGAGTTTTTCTTGACCATAATCCTTATTTAACACTAGTTTGCCTGTATTTATGTCTACAATAGAAAGAGATGGTCCAGCATAAACCCATAGTCGACTGAAAGAGTCTTTTACCATTGAGGCATAGTTACTGTTAATAAACCCAAATAAATCAAAAATAATGTCTTGTTGAACTGATAAAACAGAATTGGAGGTATCAATAACAACTAATCTCTTTTGAGAGGTAGCGTTAACCAACAATTTAGCAAAACTAGGCAACATATCCCAGTTATAGATTGGAGAAGAAATAGAAATTTTAGGATCTACGATATTATAATCCTTATCAAAAACAAGAACCTGACTTATGCCTTCGTCAATAAGACGCAAAGACTCTTTGTCAAGAACACTGATTGATTGTTCTGTTAAAGACACTACTTTCAACCTAACCACGAATAACTCCTTATTTACGCTTCCTGCTTTTTACTTTAAATTTCAATAGTCATATACCACTCATATATCGTAATGAATTACTTAATTTCCCAATAAAATTTATTAATGCAAAAAATAGTTACAATCTTACGTTATAGAAAAAAGGAGGACAAAATGAGTGAAGTTAACTCCCTACTAAGTTCATTGGCACAAACAATGAATACAAACGAACAAATGGCTGATAACATCAATAATACTTTAGACAGTGCGCTTTTAGTAGCAAAAGAAGCTGCAGCCAAAGCAAATGCCCTGTTATCTAAAGCCAATGCTGATGCCCTTGTTTACGCTTCTGTTCCAGCAGAATTAGTTCCCAAAGAAACGTATTCAGATTTACTTTAATTTTAAGCTAAGCTTTTAGTAAGAAAGAATAAACTTCCGTAGCTGTTGCAAATGTTTTATAAGGAGAAAAAGCAGAAGTTTTGTTCATGATGTCTATTCGTTGTTCTTTTTTAAAAGCTTCTAAAAGATGTATTCCAAAAACTGTTAAAGCTGGACTTGCATTGTAAGCTAACTGCATATCGCTCACTCCGTCACCTAGATAATAAATACAGTCGTAGGAGCTAATATCTGCTATTTGATAAAACAAAACAGGGTTTTGTTTATCCTTACCAAATTTAACTAGTTCTTCATGTTTACTAAACCATTTGTCGGAAATATCTTCAACACTGATTACTTGATCAAATAAATGCTCTAGTTGAAAGTGTTTAATAGCATGCATTGCTTCTTTGTGTGTCCTGCCGGTAATTATTTTCAATGGACCAAACGTAGCATAGAGCTCCGTTAGTTGCTCTACAGTAAAAAGCAAGGTTTCTGCTTCCCAGAGCCCGCTGGGGACATTAATTTTAGGATTGGTTCCTTCTATTTCTTGGTATAAGGTATTGCCTAGATAATAACTCTGGAAAATTTCTTTGATCTCGGTAAAGTCAATTTGTTGACTTAGCGACTTTTCTTTAAAATCAAGGATATCCTTTCCGGTTAACTCTGCATTAATTAAGGCATAAGCAGCAATCCAGTCATTATTAAATCCAGGGAGCGCTTTAATTTGAGCTATTTTTTTTCTATCTAGTTCTTGATGGATAAAATGTTCCACTGTCAGCTTGATCGCTTCTAGGTAAGACTTTTCTGTATTGATAATTGTTCCGTCTATATCAAAAACTAAGAGGTTTTTATTTTTCATTAAAGGACTTAACTTTTAAAACCATATTATCAAGAACATTAGACGTTTTAGATAAAGCAAGGCATTTTTCCTTTATTTTATTAAGTTCTTGTTTATTACTCAGTAGCTTAGTTATGCTTAAGGCGATTTGTTTTGCTGTTAAATCACCACGAAGCTCTGGGAAAATTTCCATATTTTCTTTTCTGTTCACTAAACTGGTAAACTCAACATTTTTCCCTAGGTACTTTAAAATAAGTCTTTTTTTGAAATATCTACCACCTGGCACGTTGGCAATAAGTCCTATTAATCCAGGAAAATCAATAACTTTCGGCTTATTAAAAGGAAAAACAATCAGAGAAGGTGCATTCAAATAAGCTAACTGGATATTGTTAGTTCCCGGAATGGAAACACATAGCTCGGCAGTTTTCATCAGCTCGGCACTTTTGTTTTTATAAGTGATAAGTTTCCTAGAATCACATTTTGCTTTTTGTATAATGTTATCAGAAATATAAGGGGAAATACTATAAATGCATTTATAGCCCTTAGGCAACAACTTGGAAACCTCCTGAAAGATTGGGAATAAAGCTTTAAATTGTTTTGGTCTGCTACCAGAAAAAAACACAACATTCTTAGTTTCCTTGAGTGTTTCAATTAACTGTTTATCCTCATTATAATCTTCAAAGAAAGAATACATTAAATCACCGTCTTTATCTCGTGTAAAAATTTTATTAAAAAAAAGTTTAAAGCTCTTGTCGCCCTCTGTGTAAGCAATAGCTGGAAACCGGTATCTTTTCTTCAGCAACACTGCTTTACCTAAATCTCCGCCCATAAAAACGACACAACCCTTTTTATAAGGTTCGAAAGGAAGACGAATTAATCTATATTTGAATTCTTTTGCTGAATAAACGTTATCTATCTCCTTGATCTGTTTGGCCACTTCATATTCGTTACCTGCTTTGAATCTACAAGGGACAATAAATAATGTAATTCTAACGTCTTCGATTTCTTTTTTAATTCTTTTAACAAAGGGATGAACCCAAGTAGTTATTTCGCCTGGACCGTTGGAGGTAATAAATAAATCAAACATTGAACACTTCCTTTAATAAATTGATATTTGTGTTTACAATCAAATCTTCTGGGTAACCAACTTCTCTTGCAAGCTGAATTGATTTATCTACAACACCCACTTGTTGATGAAAATGAGCATCACTATTTAAGATAATCTTATTACCAATTTTCTTGGCAAGTATTAAGATTTGTTTTCCTATCTCATAAGAACCTGGCCTGATATAACCACCATATGAAGAGTTATTTAACTCAATTAACACATTTTTTTCTTTGGCTTTAATAAGAACTTGTTCATAATCAAACGGGACAACTGGATTATCAATATGACCTAGGATTATTACTTTGTTTTTATCCATTGCTTTAAGATAGCCATTAGTAAACTGCTGCTTTGTATAATAAGCAGGCGAAGTACCAGGGTGATAGCTGGCAATTGCAAAGTCCAAAGTTGATAAAATTGTACTCCGTAAGTCGATTGTACCTTCGTCATCTAGGATGTTTAGTTCAACACCTTTCAAGATACGGACACCTGCTAGATAATCTGGGATTATTCTTAAGTTCATAAAGTAATATTCGTGTGGTCCATCTGTCATGGCTGGTGCGTGATCAGTAACGCCAATAACGCTCAGATTGTTTTTCAGAGCATGTTTAGCATATTCTGTAATTGTGGAGTAAGCATGTTGACTAGCAACAGTATGTAAGTGTAGGTCGGCAATAATGTTCATTATTTGTATCTTTTAATAAGTTCTTCTTGTACAGCCGTTAGGTTAACACCAGCATCCACAAGTCCCAGTAAGAGATGAAAAATTAAATCAGCTGATTCGTAAATTATTTCTTCTTTGTTTTTGTTCTTTAAAGCGATAACAGTTTCAACTGCTTCTTCGCCTACTTTTTGAATGATTTTATCTGAACCTTTCTTGAACAACGATGTAACATAGGAACCTTCTGGCATTTCTGCTTTTCTTGTTTCTAGTTTTTTGTATAAATCTGTAAAGATTGAAAACACAGCTGGCTTTTCGGTTTCCTTAAAAGAAATATCACGAAAAAAACACGTTTCGTTATTTGTATGGCAAGCTGGTCCAGCTTCTTCAACTAAATAAATAAGGCTATCCTCATCACAATCAACCAAAATATCTACAATTTTTTGTTTATTGCCAGAGGTTTCACCTTTGAGCCATAGTTCGTTTCGGCTTCGTGAAAAGTAAGTGGCATAATTTGAAAGAACTGTCTGTTCTATTGCTTCTTTATTAACATAGGCTTGCATCAAAACTTTGCCAGTCAAATAGCTTTGTGCTACTACTGGTAAAAGACCATTTTTATCAAATTTTAAAGTTGGAATATCTGTCATTTTTTAACCTCCATTACCCAAAAAAGTATAACAGAATTTGTGTAACTGGGGAAGAAGAGGAATGTAGTTGAGCCTTAACATGATTAATTATCCTCCTTTTTGATTAAAAGAATTACTAACAAACAAAAAAACCAAATTGGTAAATAAAAGAATAATATCTGAATCAATTTAGGTCCAGAAGTTGGCAGACCCATTTTTGCAGAAATATATCCTGTTTTTTGATCTGGCAAAACAGAAACTATCTTGCCATTAGCGTTAATTAAAGTGCTTATTCCGTTATTTGCACTGTACGCAAATGAAGAAAAGCTTTCTGTAGCTCTAAACTGCGCTGTTCGGAGATGCAACAATCTAAAGTTCCGATTAAACCAAGCATCATTTGTGATGACAACTCCTAAATGAAACTGCCTTAAAGAATTAGAAAAATGTGGAAAGGCAGACTCAAAACACACAAAAGGAGCTATTTTCAAGCTCTGAATGCTTATTGGAGAGTTCATTTCCCCTCCTGGAGAGTAATAAACCATCTCAGATAAACTTATCCAATCAGAGAGAATGGGCCAGTACTCCCCGAAAGGCACCAGCTGTCTTTTGTGATATTCAGCTACGTAATGACCTTGCTTGTAAAAAAGCATTGCATTATAGATTCGATTTTCTCTCTTCACGGGTTGACCAAAAACACATAGACGGTTTTCTAGGTTTGTCGAAAAACACAGTCTGTCCTTGATAGTATCCTCCCATAGGGCAGGAATAATATTTTCAGGAAGGATAACGATATCTGTCTCTGGCTCTTCCTCGATTACTAAATTAATTAATCCTAAATACTTCTCGAGATGTTCATTGAAGAGTTTCTCGTTTGTTTTATCGGATTGCTTAATATTTGGCTGAATTATGGAAACATGAATGCTTTTTGCATAAACTTCTGTCTTATTTAAGTAAGAATCAGTTGCAACGACAAACATTATAAAAAACAACAGAGCAAACAAAACAATGTTTAACTTGGACGTAATTTTTTTGGTGATAATAAGTGCAATAATTGTAGAGATGCTTAATAAATATAAGCTTATTGAGTAAGAGTGGATTATAGAATACGCTAACCATTGAAAGGGTGAACCTGCCTGAGTTAAATAAAGTGACATAAAAGGATAACCGAAGACTCCTTGCGAAAGAAGCCATTCAAAGGCAGTCCAATAAACTGGTATCAAAAAATATCCCTTGGGTATTCTTAATAGATACTTGAGCAAATAAAAAAACACATACCACACTAAACAGAAGTATAGGCTTATCCCAAGCCAGATTAAGATTGCATTATTTATCCCTACCCAAGGGTTTAATGATAAATACCAATGATTATGGGTTACAACAAAAGCTACTATTCCGAGCAAAAACTCTTTTCTTTTATAAAAATCTTTATTCTTTAAAAGATAAACAATTATAAAAACCAAAAGTAAGGGGACTAATAAATAGAGCTCTTTAAAGAAAGTTACTGCTAATAAAAAACCAACCATTGTAGATAAAAAATATTTCATTAAATTACGGTCACTTCCATTTTTAAAATATCATTTATAGAAGAGCCAGAACCTTCTCTTGTAAAAGGACCTAATTTTTTATTATTCTTTAACGAGCCATCAATGCTTGAATGAATATTGCCATTAGCTCCAATAGAAAAGAATTTAAAATAAAAAAGTTGGTCGGTTAAAGGCTTGCTGTTGCCTAATAGATGAAAGTCAAACTGAAAATCAATATCATAATTGCCACTTATATTATTAAAGCTCCAATATGCACCCTCTGATAAGCGAGATGAACCAAAGAGCAGGTGTTTATCAAAATTTGCCGTAACAGGAAACCACACAAGACTCTGATCAA
Source organism: Candidatus Margulisiibacteriota bacterium (assembly GCA_028706105.1). NCBI lineage: Bacteria > Bacillati > Candidatus Margulisiibacteriota > Candidatus Margulisiibacteriota bacterium. Next base: position 18,500 of record JAQWCF010000023.1, on the reverse strand, counting down.
TGAGACCGGGGTCACTGAACTCTTGAATTTCAGTTACACCTTTTTTAGTTAGATAAATATAATCACTCCAAGAAGAAAAAATGTTTTCATAATAATAATTAATAAAAACATCTCTGGTCGAGGTGCTTGCAATATCAGGATAAGGATTCCCAGTTGATGGAAATACAAACTCAGGTGTCGTTTGCCCAGGCAAAAATATATAATAATTTATTTCAGCTTTAATTTCCTTTTGGCTATATATTAAAACATATTTATAATCACCTTGTGACGGATCTGCTCCAAAGGTAACTCTTACTTTTAAAACACTTCCCGCATCAGGCTTGTAACCGCTAGCCATTTCAGCGCAACCAGTAATGAAAAAAAGAAAAATCGTGAAAAGTGAAAGGTGAAGTGTGAAGAGTAAAGAGGATTTTAATTTATCTAGCGACATCTTGTTGCTCCCATCCATGAAAAGTTGAACCAATGTCGCCAACACTAGTTCCAAAAGTTTGATTAGGAAAAGCATTAACTCTGAACAAAAAGGTATGTTCATGGCTATATTCTCGATATCTATAAATCAGCTCTACGCACCCCATGTCTCTTATTATATCAACAAAAGGCAAACTGTATTGTTTATTAATATAATCCCAAACAAGTTCCGAACGAACTTTCCAGGGTTCATCCTCACCAAAGGAGCGTCCTACTTGAATCCTGTTGTCTCGAACCCTTCCGGCTGTAAGCTCATAGTTCATTCTCCAAATCAAATAATTATCATAATCTTGTTGCAAAGAAACATTGCTTTGTAAATTTTGCCATCTCGAATTTTCATAATCATAACCAGTGAACAAAGACACCGAACTTTTTTTGTCTAGTAAATGCTTAAAATCAAAGTATTCTAAGTCTCTTTTATTGTTGATAAAATCATAACCATCTCGAACCGTCAAAATTGTTTTATCTGTAACTTGGTAAGCAAAAGAGTTATTGAGCCTTTTATTGACATAGGAAGACATTTCATCGAAATAAAAGGGAGAATATCCATTATTATGGTACTGCACATACCTTAAGGTATTTTTAACAGGATTGCCATTAAGGACCTCTAGCTGGTAAGTTTCATTTAAGCCATATTGTTTATCTTGCGTTTCATAAAGATACTGGTCATAGCCGTAATTGGCATTAAATTTTGCAAAAGCTGTGTTAAACATCTCGGCATTAATATCATTTCTGATTAGCAGACGTTTAAACGTCACCTCTCTATTTCCATAAGTATTATCAATGAATCTTCGCTCATGATAATTACCCAAAACTATTGTGGGTGTGTACTTAAAAATTCCACTACTAAAAGTATTAAAGCCTAACTCTGCTTCAGGTATATTCTCCAAGATAGAAATATTATTGTCTCTAGTTACCCTATCTTCATCGAGGTCTAAAAACATATCCGTTCGCAGAGAGATTGCTCTTAAGTTTAAAGGAGCGTTATATAAACTATAGGTCATCCCTAGCTTAGGCTGGAGAGACTCATCACTAGCATTATTGATTCTATCGTTTTTATAAGTAAAATTAGCATTAACCTGTAGATCACTCAAAGGAGAAAAATTGAGATTATTATTGTAATATTGGTATAAATCGTTATTTCCGTATTGGTTTGCAGAATAGTTGAAATTATTATTTATCCCTTTAGTTAAAGTATTAACGCTGAAGTTCTGCCTAGTAGCTCCAGTATTTGAATATGTGTCCTTGTTGTATTGCATACTGTTTTTGATATCACCAATATTGCCTTGCCAAGTGTATTTCTCATTCTTCTGGGAATATTCTCTATTCTCTTTGTTATAAGCATAAATGTTTCCAATATCCTTATTAGAATAGTTAAGGTATCCATCAGTAAATTTGTCAAATCCACCATATGTTCTATGCATGTTTCTTTGCTGAAAACCATATTTGATTGTTTCATCTGGTAGTTTTATGGACTGGTCCCATTTCAAGGCATAATGATCTGCATCAATAAAATAAAGATACGCAGTAGATGGGTCAAGGCGATTTTTTCTAATACTAGCATGAAGGCCAAAACCCCAGCCTAGCTTTTCCAGATGATCTATATAAATTAAGGTACTCAAGTCATTGTTTACATAATAATTGATAGCGGTTTTGATATAATCGCCTTCCACTAAATTTGTTCCAATAATGGGAAACAATAAAACTGGATTGGCATAACCTAACTTAAACTCATAATAAGGAGAATAAAACACTGGCACTGCACCAGAGTGGCAATAAACGTCATAGCCTATAATTTTGTCATTTGGGTAAAACTTAAAGCGCTTAGCGTCTACAACATAATATTGCTTATTGTAAGGACAGGTGGAAAAAGAGGCATCGGTTCCATTAAAGACTCCTTTATCCATGTTAATAGTTTTGCTAGAAAAATACACAGGTGTTTCCAGCTCTATGGGGTTTAAAGTTGCGGAAAATGCGGAAAAAGTTAACTGGTCCTGAACTAATTTGTAAACAACTACATCAGTATCAAATCTATGTCCCTGATAAATAACATCTATTCCACCTAATGCATAAAACTCGTTGGTTCTTGTGTCGATCTCGGCATATTGGGAATTTAAGGTTATCTCTTGATAATTTAACTGAACATTGCCAGAAGCAATTATTAGATAATTACTTATATACCTTAATTCGTCAGCAGAAATGTCTAGTTCACTGGAAAATAATAAAGAATTAGAAACTAAAAAAATAAACAAAAATAAGCATTTAAATAAGGTAGTTAACATCTAACAACCGTTGTGCTGATAGCTCTCTCAAAAGGCCATTTCTCAGATAGATTGTCCAGTATTCCGTAGCTTTTTCTATCTTACCTTGGAAATAATAGACATCACCCAACAGCAAGTATGCTTCATAAAAATCTTCATCAAGGTCTATGAGTTTTTTAATTAAGCTTTTAGCCTCATCGTATTTCTTTAAATGATAAGTAAGAATAAACCCCATATGATAGTAGGCTGCAGTTGAGGCTGATTTCCTGCTTTTTAAAATTCTTTCAAAAATCTTGGAAGCTTCTTGATAGTTTTTCTCTAACAAAGACAGTACGGCTTTATTATTTAAAATATTCTTATGCGATGAATCCATTTGTTCTGCAACCTTTAATCTATCTGAAGCAGAAGCAATCTTGCCTTTCAAAATATCTTCTACGGCTTCATTGTTAGATACTACGCCCATTGAAGACTCAAAATGTTCTTTTTGTTTATTTTTAAGAATGTTCCGGTTAAAAATAACAGTAACTTCTTTTAAATTTAAATCTTTAGCTACAACAACAAGCGATTTGCCAGCCACTTCCAAACATGGACAGTTTTTCAGAAGTTCTTCTCTTTTTTTTGTATTTTCTTTTTGAAAGTCGATTTCTAATATTTTTTGGTATTTTTCCAAGGCAGAATCTATAGAACCTATCAGTTCATAGACTTCAGCTTGTTTTTCTGAAACGATTAAATACTCTGGTGAGGTTTCTACAAATATGTTGGATAGCGATTTCTTTAAACTTCCTATTGCGGAATAATAATTGTTTAGACCTATAAAGGATAATGCCTGATAATAAAACAGCTTATAGTTATTATTACTCTTACTTAATTCTTGTATTTTAATCAGGGCGTCACTATATTGCTTATTCTCTATCATCGATTTAATGTAATCTAATTGAGAAGCGATATCTTGGTCATTTTTTGACCTATTTCTGAAAAAATCTTTTCGAAGAGACAGCTCTAGTGGATATATTTCAGAATACATTTCATATAAACCTTCTTTATTGCTACAAGTTTTTTTTGCTTTTTCATAAGTTTCCCTTAGTGAAACAAAGTCTCTGTTTCCAGCGTGGCTCAGCAACAGTAAGCGGTAAGCGTCTTCTTTGTCTTCACCTTTTTCCAATAATTCGTTAGCAATAAGAATACTTTTATGAAAATTCTCATTCTTCAAATAGGCCTCTGCCATAGTGAGTTTTGCGTAATAGTTTTTAGGGTTATTTTCGATTAATTCTTGGCACTGTTTCAAAACCATAATACTTTTGGTAATATCTGCATTCATAAGTTTTTTCATGTATTGAAGCTCCTCGAAAGTATCTCCTTTAGCATGATAATAATCAGCAAGGTATTGTAATGCTGAAACTTGATTAGGAAAGACAGCAATAATGTCTTTAAGTCCATTAACCGCCTTATCTTCATAAAAAGAATTGGAAATTATTGCCTGATAATCATCTGCTGATTCCGAGAACCGACTGGTCAGCAAATAAAGCTTTGCACGAAGCACTAAAGCGTCCTGCAAATTAGGAGATGAGTTTAAAATAACGTCTAATTTATCCTCAATGTAAACCTTCTTGTCCTCAAACTCTTCGTTCATTTTAATTTGCAATAATTCTAAGGCCTTGGAGTAATATACATGTTGAATATATAAGTCTATAAGCCTCAGATTTAAAGACTCTGGTTCGGCTAAAATATCACGACATTTTTCAATAAAAAAAATAACATCATTATGGCTATTTTTATTAATATTAATTCTTTTTTCAGCATTTTCTGCGGCTTTCAAAGGATTTCCATTTCTGAAATACAAATCCGCCAGCGTTCTTAAATAATTCTCTTTTTCACCATTAACTTCAACCAGCTTTTCATAGATATGAATTGCTTTTGCTACGTTATTGCATTCCAGATAAGCTAAAGCCAGACTATGCGAAATTTCCTCGTCGTGAACTCCTATACTATAAGGTTTTTCAATGTAAGAAATAATTTCAGCAAATTTATTTTGTTTTTTTAAAGTATTGATAAGTTCTTTGTAAATATCTAGATTTAATGGGTCAGACAAAAGTAATTCTTCATAAATAAAAACAGCTTCGGCTGGATTATTTTCTAGACCGTAAAGCTCTGCTAATGCTAGACCTAATTCGGTATCTTTTTCAATTTCTGGATATTTTCTTTCAAATTGTAGAAGCACTTCCGGTATTTCCGTGGGCCAAAGCTTGATTATCCGTTTGTAGTGCTGAAGAGCAGCTGTATATTTTTTCAGACCAAACAAATAATTAGCTGTTTTTTTTAAAGAAGGTAGTGTTTCATAGCTATTTTTAGTCTTTTGCTTATCAATATCGTTGATGATATTCATTGCTTATTTAATATCAAGAATGTTTAAACTCTTCCGGTTCCTAAATAGACACCTTTCCGGATGGGGCATCATCCCCAAGACATTCTTTTGCTTATTAAATATTCCCGCAATATCAGCAACAGAACCATTTGGATTATCTACATAGTTAAAAGCTATTTGGTTATTATCTTTTAAATCTTGTAACCCCTTTTTGTCGATGTGAAAGCGCCCTTCCCCATGGGCAATAGGTACGTTAATTTTTTCATTCAAAGAAAAAGTTTTAGTGAAAGCTGTTTGGTTATTTACAACCTCCAATTCAACGGTTTTGCAAATAAACTTCTGAGAAGTATTCATCAATAGTGCACCTGGTAATAAGCCAGATTCTGTAAGGATTTGAAAGCCATTACAGATACCAATAACATAACCACCATTGTTCGCAAACTTGATAACTTCTTGCATAATCTTAGAAAACTTGGAAATAGCACCACATCTTAAATAATCACCGTAGGAAAACCCGCCTGGTAAAATAATTGCATCTAGACCTTTAGGCAAGGAAGACTCTTCATGCCAAATATAGGTAGCAGTTTCATGTAACTGGTCAGTTACTGCATGATAACAATCAGAGTCACAGTTTGACCCTGGGAAAACAACAACTCCGTATTTCATGTTAGACCCTTTCCATATAAAATTCATATTTTTCAATTACTGGATTGGAAAGAACTTCCTTAGACATTTTCTCAACTTGAGCTCTTACAGTAGCCTCGTCATTGTTGTCGATCATAAACTCAATATATTTTCCTATTTTCATATGAGATAAACCTTTATATCCTAAATGGTCTAGTGAACGGCTAACTGTTTTGCCCTGTGGGTCTAAAACATCGTCCTTTAACATAACTTCTACTTTTACTTTAAACATATTTCCAACTCCTTTTTTATTAACTATTCTCTTACTTGTCCGTCACCCGTAACAACATATTTGTAGGTAGTAAGTTCTTTAAGTCCCATAGGACCTCTTGCATGCATTTTTTGCGTACTTATCCCAATCTCTGCACCAAAGCCAAACTCAAACCCATCTGTAAACCTTGTTGAGGCATTAATCATAATTGATGAAGCATCAACTTTATTGCTAAACAAAGCTATAGATTCTTTATTTTCAGACACAATAGCTTCAGTGTGTCTTGTTCCAAACTTATCTATATGCGAAATTGCTTCGTCCACACTATCAACTATTTTAATAGAAATCTTGTAATCAGAAAACTCTGTGGCATATTCCTTATCAGTTGCAGGAAGTATTTTATCAGAAAATTTCCTTGTTTGAGCACATCCATAAATTTCAACAGCATTTGCAAAATATTCTTTAATAATAGAAGGCAACACTTTATTAGCAACATCTTGATGTATTAATAATGATTCAGCAGCATTGCAAACACTTGGTCGCTGGACCTTAGCGTTGATGGCAATCTGAATTGCTTTGTCTATCTTTGCTGAACTATCAATAAAAACATGACAATTCCCAATTCCAGTTTCAATACATGGAACAGTTGAGGAATTAACCACAGCATTTATTAATCCTGCACCACCTCTTGGTATTACAAGGTCGATATATTGTTTAAGTGTTACTAACTCGGTAACTGTTTCTCTGGAAGTATGTTCGATCAGATTTATCGTATTAAGAGGAAAGCCTGCAGAAACTAATGCTTTATTTAAAACACTTACAATGGCTTTGTTGGAGTTTATTGCCGAAGAAGAACCTCGTAACACTACTGCATTAGAAGTCTTCAATGTGAGTCCTGCAGCATCTACTGTTACATTTGGTCTAGCTTCGTAAATAATTGCTATTACGCCAATGGGAACTCTAATTTTTGAAATATTTAGTCCATTTGGTCTATCCCATTCTTCCATTACTTCATTGATGGGATCTGGTAAATTAATAACTATCTCAAGTCCAACAGCCATATCTTCGATGCGTTGTTCGTTAAGAGCCAGTCTATCTAATAACGCTTTGCCAATATTATCTTTTTCGCCTTGCAGTAAATCCTTCTTGTTTGCTGAAATAATAAGCTGTTGCTGCTCTCTTAGGGCATCAGCCATTGCTTGTAGTCCTTTATTTTTTAGTTCAGTGGAAACAGTTATTAAAAATTTAGAGATTTCTTTTGCTTGTTGGCTTTTTTGTAAAACATCAGACATCGGCACTCTCTCCAATAAAACAAGTTCCACATTCTTGCCCCTCATAGAGGTCTAATAAAATGTTAGGCTGTCTACCGTTGGCGATAATGACATCTATGTGATTTTCTAATAAATATTTAGCTGACTGAACTTTTGACTTCATCCCACCTCGACTAACAGCAGAAACAGAGGCACTGATTTGTGCAATCATTTCATCAGAAACCTTAGTTAATCTTTTAATCTTTTTGGCATCTTCATGCACGCGAGGGTCTAAATCATACAGCCCATCAATATCTGATAAAAAGATTTGCAGGTCAGCTTTCAATAAAACAGCAACCATTGAGGATAAATTATCGTTATCAGAGAATTTTATCTCTTCAACAGCAACCGTATCGTTTTCATTTACTATTGGAACAATTCCCTTTTCCAGCAAAGTATTAAAAGTGTTTCTAGCAAATTCAGCACGATGTTCATCAAGTAAAGCATCTTTAGTTAAAAGTATTTGTCCTATTTTGATGCCTTCTCTGGCAAAAAAATTCTGATAATTTTCCATCAGTACAACTTGTCCAATAGCAGCAGCTGCTTGCTTTTCTTGAATGCTTTTTGGAAGCATACCTAAACCTTCTGTACCATAAGCAATCGCACCAGAGGAAACAATAACTAGGTTTTTGTTACATTTTTTTATTTGGCTAATTTGATGAACTAGGTCTCTTAAATTATTTAAATCAGGTTTTTTATCCTTAGTAGTAAGGATATTCGAACCTATTTTAATTACAACTAATTTTTTTTCTTTAAAATTAACCATCACTCCACCGTTACGCTCTTCGCAAGATTTCTAGGCTGGTCAACATGACAACCCCTAAGTATAGCCGTGTAATAGGCTAATAATTGTAAAGGAATTACCGAAAGTATGGCGGATAATTCTTCCTCACAATCAGGTATATAAATCACATCATCTACTAAATTTTTGATATTTGTATCACCAACCGTTGCAATGGCTATTACTTTGCCTTGTCTTGCCTTTACTTCTGAAATGTTTCCAATAATTTTTTCATAACTTCTTGTTTTAAGAGCAATAACTACAACTGGCATATTTTCGTCAATTAAAGCGATTGGGCCATGCTTCATTTCTGCAGCTGAATATCCTTCAGCGTGAATGTAAGAGATTTCCTTCATTTTTAACGCACCTTCTTGTGCTACATGAAAGCTGATTCCTCTCCCTAAATATAAAAAGCTCTGACTTGTGTAATATTTGCTAGCAATCTTATAAATATGCTCTTCTTTAAGTAAAATTCTTCTGATTAGCTCAGGTATTTCATAAAGTTTAGTTAATAGATTTTTAGCTTCCTCTTTGTTTATTATCCATTTAATTCTTGCTAGAAAAATTGAAAACATATATAAAGCTGTTATTTGAGTAGTAAAGGCTTTTGTTGAGGCAACTCCAATTTCCACTCCTGCTTTAGTATAAATAACTCCGTCTGATTCACGAGCAATTGTACTACCAGGAACATTGCAAATACTAATAATTCTAGCTTTCTTTTGTTTGGCTTCAAGTACAGCAGCTAAGGTGTCTGCTGTTTCGCCAGACTGAGAAATAGCAATTACTAATGTCTTCGAATCAATGATTGGGTTTCTGTATCTAAACTCTGCGGCATACTCAACCTCAACAGGTACTTGTGCAAATTTTTCTAAATAAAACTCTCCAACTAGTCCAGCATGTAAAGATGTGCCACAGGCAGTAATAACAATTCTGTTAATGTTTAATAATTCATTATAATTAATGCCAATAAAGTCAAAATTAACTTTTCCTTCATCAATAAAACAACGGTTTGTTATGGTGTTGATTATTGATTCTGGTTGTTCGTGAATTTCTTTCATCATATAGAAATCATAACTGCCTTTTTCTACGTCTTCAATATTAACAGTACTTCTAATAATTTCCTTCTCAATAACAATTTTTTTGTAATTTTTTACAATTACACTATTGGTAGTAAGGACTGCATATTCGTTGTCATCTAAATAAATAATGTTTCTAGTGTGTTTAAGGATTGGACTAACATCAGAAGCACAGTAGTTTTCGCCCTCGCCAACACCAACCAATAAGGGGCTAGCTTTCTTTGCAAGAAACATTTTAGAAGGCTCATATTCTGTAATACAACAAATAGCGTAAGCTCCTCGCAATCTCTTTATTGCATATAAAAAGGCTTCTTCTACGTTTTTACTTTTTTGGTAACATGCTGATATTAGATGTACGATAACTTCAGAATCTGTTTCAGAGGTAAATTTAAAGCCGTCCTTAATCAAATCGTCTCTAAGCTCTTGATAATTCTCAATAATACCATTATGGACGATGGCTATTTTTTTTTCTTCATCAAAATGTGGGTGTGCATTACATTCGGTTGGAGCACCATGTGTAGCCCATCGAGTATGTCCAATGCCAGTTGTTCCTTTAAGGTTTTTTAAAGTTATTATTGATTCTAAATCAGAAACTTTTCCAGCATTTTTATATATCTCTAGCTTATCACCCATTGTGGCAACACCAATGCTATCATAACCTCGGTATTCTAGTTTCTTTAATCCAGTGAGTATTTTCTCACTAGCTTCACTATCTCCAATATATCCAAATATGCCACACATTTATAACAATCCACCTTTTTTTATATTAACAATAAGATAGAACTATTATAACGTTCAATTGTTCATATCACCATAAGTATTTACCGTTACTTTTCCATGATGAAAAGTAACCAAAAATCTAGAGTGCTTCAATTCTCTTCGTGACTTTTGGGTATTTTTCAAGCCACCCGCCAAGCTGACACTATTTTCTTTATCAATGTCAGAACCTCTGGGAGGGTAATGAGCAATTTTTTTCTAACTATTTTTCATCAAATGGCATGAAAATTACTACAAAGTCATCTCGTTCAGCTTCCGCACTCGGTTGAAAGGCAAAAAAATAACAATCCTTCCCTTTTTAAGGGAAGGTGGACTGTGCGATAAGCACAGCACGGAAGGGTAATATATTTACACCCTTGAGAGAGGGTTAAAGACAGTGTTACTATAGATATAAAAATAATATCCTTCCCTTTTTAAGGGAAGGTGGACTGTGCAAATAGCACAGGACGGAAGGGTAAGGAGTAATCAATGAAAAAAATATTAATAGTTGGAGCGGGAATTAGTGGTGCAACAGTAGCAAATAAATTAGCTAACGCTGGAAAACAAGTAATAGTTATAGATGAAAAGCCCCATATTGCTGGTAATTGCTATGATAAAAGGCAAGAAGGAATAATGGTTCATCAATACGGAGCGCACATTTTCCATACGTCAATTAAAGAAGTTTATGATTTTTTATCTCAATTCACTACTTTCACTGATTACCAACACCAAGTAAAAGCAGTTATCCAAGGCAAAGAAGTTCCTGTGCCCTTTAACTTTAATTCTATTGATATATTATTTGATGAAGCAAAAGCTAAACAACTAAAAGATAAACTTCTAGCACACTACAAATTAGACTCCAAAGTTCCTATCTTAGAGCTTCAGAACGCTGAGGATAAAGACCTGCAGTTCTTGGCTGAATTTGTCTACGAAAACTTATTTTTATACTATACCCTTAAACAATGGGGATTAAGACCAGATGAGCTAGATAAAAGCGTTTCTGGACGCGTTCCTGTCTATATTGGGACAGACGATAGATACTTTCCTTGGGACGCTTACCAAGGGATTCCTTCACAAGGTTATACGGAAATGATTAGGCAGATGTTGGACCAGGAGAACATCGAGCTACAATTAGAAACTAGCTTCAGTTCCAAGAACATGGATGACTTTGAGCATGTTTATTACACAGGCACTATTGATGGTTTTTTTAATTACAAATACGGCGAGTTGCCCTATAGAAGTGAGCGTTTCGAGAATGAGACTGTTGCTAAAGAATATTTTCAGAGTAATTCTGTAATCAATTATCCTAATGAACATGAATATACTAGAATTATTGAACATAAGTATTTCTTAAACAATCAGACAAACAAGACTATTATTTCTTATGAATATCCTGAAGCTTATGAAAAAGGCAAAAACGACCCATACTACCCCATCCAGAGTATGGAAACTACTGCGCTATACGAAAAGTATTTAGCTGAAGCTAACACTTTAGGAAGTATTGCTTTTCTAGGCAGATTAGGTGACTATAAGTATTATGATATGGATAAAGCAGTTAATAGAGCATTGGAAGCTGTAAGAAACTATCCCCCTCTTCACTAACGTTCAGTTTCCCCCTTATAAAGGGGGAATTAAATTCATGAATACATTTGAAAGAAGCAAGGATCCCTCATGGAGGGAGCTCTAAATAATAAAAAGGCCTCTCAAGTTGAGAGACCTTTTCTTGAATCTATTACCTTGCAGTAACTAATTAATTAACTTAATTAATTCCCATTCCTAAAAACTCAGATACCATTGGTGCAAACTTTACAGTTAGACCAGCAAATACGATTGAAACCATAGAAATCAACTTAATAAGAATGTTAAGTGATGGACCTGAAGTATCTTTGAATGGATCACCAACAGTATCACCAATAACTGCTGCTTTGTGGATATCAGAACCTTTACCACCAAGCGCACCAGTTTCAACATACTTTTTAGCATTATCCCAAGCGCCACCAGCATTATTTAACATGATTGCCAGCATGAAACCTGTAGAAAGGCCACCAGCTAACATACCAACAACACCAGCCACACCTAATAAAACACCAACTACAATTGGAGCTATTACTGCTATTAATGAAGGTAGCATCATTTCTCTTTGTGCGCCTTGAGTTGAAATAGCCACACAAGCTGCATAGTCAGGTTTCCCTGTTCCTTCCATAATTCCAGCAATTTCTCTAAACTGTCTTCTAACTTCATCAACCATTGCACCAGCAGCTCTTCCTACAGCTTTCATTGTTAAAGCTGAGAAAAGGAAAGCTAACATAGCACCAATCATCATACCAATCAGAACTTTTGGGTTCATTAGCTGAACTTGGTAATAAGCCATAAAATCAGCTAAGGTTGCTGTTGCAACATCGATCGCTTGACCCCCAACCATAATAGTTGTTTGACCAATGTGCTGTAAGCTTAATCTGATTTCTTCAATGTAGGCTGCCAATAAAGCAAGTGCCGTAAGAGCAGCTGAACCGATGGCAAAACCTTTGCCTGTAGCTGCAGTAGTATTTCCTAATGCATCTAAAGCATCTGTACGTTTTCTAACTTCTTCACCTAATCCAGCCATCTCAGCGTTTCCACCCGCATTATCAGCAATTGGACCATAAGCGTCTGTTGCTAGAGTGATACCAAGAGTTGAAAGCATCCCAACTGCTGCGATACCTACGCCATATAAACCAAGAGAAGGGTTAACAAAACCACCAGAAAAGCCATAAGCAAGCAACATTCCAGCTGAAATTGTTATAGCTGGAAGCATAGTTGATTCCATACCTGTAGCAATACCAGAAATTATTAATGTACCTGGACCTGTTTTAGCAGCTTCAGCTATCCTTCTAGTTGGTTGATAGTCATGAGAAGTATAGTACTCAGTGCCTTGACCAATAATGATACCTGCTAAAAGACCAGTAATAATTGACCAGAAAACTCCAAAATTACCAGGCAATAATTTGTTAACTAAAATTGCACTAGCAATAATGATCATGATTGAACTTAGATAAACACCATTGTTCAAAGATCTTAATAAATCTTTTTGTGTCGCATCTTCTTTTGTTCTAACAAAAAAGATACCAATGATTGAAAAAATAATACCTAAACCTGCAATAATCATTGGGAGAACTAATGAATTCATTTCAAAAGATGTTCCTCTGAAAGCTGCAACTCCTAATGCTGCTGTTGCTAAGATTGAACCACAATATGATTCATATAGGTCAGCACCCATACCAGCTACGTCACCTACGTTGTCACCAACATTGTCAGCAATTGTCGCAGGATTTCTAGGATCATCTTCTGGGATACCAGCTTCAACTTTACCAACAAGGTCTGCACCTACGTCAGCAGCTTTAGTGAAAATACCTCCACCTACTCTAGCAAATAGAGCTTGGGAAGAAGCACCCATACCGAAAGTTAACATTACAACAGTTATTGTAGTGTTATCCATAACTAATCCGAACATTGGTGCTAATACCTTTAAGATAATAAACCATAAACTGATATCTAATAAACCTAGACCAACAACTACCATACCCATAACCGCACCTGCACGAAAGGATACCTGTAATCCTTGATTAAGTGATTTGCTTGCTGCCCATGCTGTTCTAGCAGAAGCGTTTGTTGCTGTTTTCATACCTAAGAAACCAGCTAAACCTGAAAAGAAACCTCCAGTTAAAAATGCAAAAGGAACGATTTTGTTTTGAATCCCTAGACCATAGGCCATTATAGCTAGGACGATTGTCGCTATTACAAAGAAAATTATGACAACTTTATACTGTTGTCTTAGATAAGCCATAGCCCCCTCTCTAACGTATTGAGCTATCTCTTTCATCTTGTCTGTACCCTCGTCTTTGCTCATCAATGTTTTATAAAAGATGAAAGCAAAAATAAGCGCAATGATAGATCCGATTGGAGCAATCCACCAAAGCATTGGAATCTGCACTAAATTTTCCATGTTTTTCCCCTTTCTTTTTTATGTTTTGGACCTCTTTAGTCCTTTTACATTCTGGCCACGTATATTGAACCAAAGAAGCTGTTTTCGGTCAACAATAATTCCTTAATAAATGAAGAAATCTTTAGTAGCTTTGGTAAGATTTATTGAGCCAAATTTTGTTATCAAAATTGTATCTTCTATTCTAAACCCATACTGACCAGGGAAATATAATCCTGGTTCAATCGTTAAAACCATTCCTTCCTCAGGACAAATATCTATTGGACAATCTTGATTTACAAACGGCGCCTCATGAATATCTCGGCCCAAGCTGTGACCCAAACTATGTTGAAAATAATAATGTAAATCCCTTTTTTCAAAGTAACGAACAGCTCCTTTATGAATATCTACTAAAGGCATGCCTAACTCTAAAGACTTAACTGCTTTTTTTTGTGCTTTTTTTACTATTTTATATCTTTCATACATTTTGGAAGAATATTTACCGTTATCTTTGCACAGATAAACTACTCTCGAAAGATCAGAACAATAACCTTTATACTTTACACCCATATCAAACTGCACAACATCTCCTTCCCTAATAATCCTATCGGAAGGCGTGCTATGAATAAAAGAAGAATTAGGCCCAGAACCAACGATGGTAGGAAAGGCTAGTTTCTTGTCTGCTCCATATTGTTGGGAATAATCATAAATTTTTTTGGCTATTTCTTGTTCAGTAACACCAGGCTTTAAGTCGTTATTTATTATCTTTTCATAAATAAAGCTAGTCAGTTGACAGGCTTTGTAGATGTTGTTGATTTCTTCTTTTGTTTTAATTTTAATACTTTTATTGTAATGGCTTAAAAACCATTTTTTGAATTTGTGCATATTTTGGTGAGTCATCTTATTAGATAGTTTACAGTATCTGGCAACTAGTTTCCAGTGTCTAGATTGTAGCTTAAAGCAAAAAATTAAAGCTTTTAACTAAAACCATAAATAAACCAAAAACCCAAATGACAAAATCCAAATAAATCTTTAAATCTTAAATAAAAAAATATATTTCTAAAATTTCTTGAATATAGAGCAAGCCATTCCCGCGCAGGCGGGAATCCATTCCATTAACTAATATTTTCAGCAAGCATATTATAATAGAAACGAATACTAGATTCCCGCCTACGCGGGAATGACACTTGTAGCTACACGGGAATGACACTTGTAGCTACACGGGAATGACACTTGTAGCAGCGGGAATTGTACGATGTGCCAAGTTAAATTAAAGATTAAACAGATAAACCAGTCTTCGTAAGCCTACGCCAAAGGCGCACAAGTTAGGCTTACTTCGCCATGGCAGGCCAGCGACGAAGTCGCATAAACAAATAAACATTAAGTTAATAACTTATACTCTTTCAGAATCTCATCCGCGCATTCTTCGGGAGATAATCTGTCAGTATTGATTATTACATCAGCAGTATCTTTGTATAACTCAAATCGAGCTGACATCATGCTTTCTATCTTCTGGATAATTTCTTCTTTGGATTTATTTGTATTGATTAAAGGTCTATTTTTGTCATCCTTTATTCTTTCAAATATTGTTGTAGCTGTAGCATATAGCCAAAAGACAGTTCCTGACTCTTTTAATAATTCTCTATTTTCTTCTTGCAAAACAATTCCACCACCAGTAGAAACGACTTGTTTTTCATAAACCAAATTATCTTTTAAAAGCTTGGACTCTATTGTACGAAAATATTCTTCACCGTCAGAGGCAAAAATTTCTGATATTTTTCTTGATTCTTTATCTTCTATTCTTTCGTCAAGATCCACAAGTGAAAACCCATTAAGGCTACAAACTTTTTCAGCAACAGTAGTTTTGCCACTGCCCATGAAACCAATAAGAATTATATTATTTTTCACCACGTTGTATTTTGAAAATCTCACTCAGACCATTAGAAGCTAAGCTATACAGCTCATCTAAAATTTCTTTAGAGAAAGGAGCGTTTTCTCCCGTGCCTTGAATTTCGATTAATTGGTTATTGGCGGTCATAACAATGTTCATATCAACATCTGCTCTAGAATCCTCTGTATAACAAAGGTCTAACATAGGCTGACCTTTAATAACACCAACACTAATTGCAGCGACTTGTTGCTTAATAGGATTTTTTTCAAGTTTCTTTGTTTTAAGACCGTTTTGGACTGCATCATAAAGAGCAACCCAAGCTCCAGTGATAGCGGCAGTTCTAGTGCCTCCATCTGCTTGGATTACATCCGCATCAAGGGTAATAGTTCGTTCTTCCATATCCTTGAGGTTAACAGCCATTCGTAAGGAGCGACCGATAAGCCTTTGAATTTCCATGGTTCTGCCACCGACACTGGCTCGTTCTCTTTTCATTCTAGTATTGGTCGAAGCAGGAAGCATGCCATATTCAGCAGTTAGCCAACCTTCGCCTTTTTCTTTCTGAAAAAAAGGAGCATTTGTTTCGATAGTTGCAGTAACTATAACTTTAGTATTCCCACATTCCACAAGCACGGAGCCATCAGGATGTTTTAAGTAGTTTCTAGTAATTTTGATTGGTCTAAGTTCGTTGTGTTTTCTTCCGTCTTCTCTTTTAATCAATGTCATTATCCTCCATTTTTTCTGAATAGAATGCTGTTTTATCCATTCTTTCTTGTGTCATATCTATAATTGTATCTAACTTCACCAAACGTCCTTTACATTTAGTTACTGCTAGCTTCAAATTCTGTAAAACCTTTTGCGAAAAATCGTCTATTTCCTTTTTTATTTCCATTGCTTCGCTTCTAGCATCTTCAATGATTTGTTTAGCTTCCACATCCTCGTATTGGTCTGCTAGTCTCTTGTTTTTATACAATTGAGGTTTTTGATTATTTAAATCAACTATTTGATTATCTTCTAGATTTGCCTTTAATGCTTGATACTTTTCATTAATCATTTTTTTGACAACATCAATAACGTCAATTACCTCTTGTTTATCAACTAATATAATATTGGGATTGCTATTAAAAAGAGGCTTCTTGCCCTGTAATATTTTGGCTTCTAATTCATCTAAAAGTTCTAATATTTCCATCTATTTTCTCCGTCTTTGTTCAAGTGCTTCTCTTACATTATCAGGCACAAGTCCTTTTATGTCACCACCATTTAGAGCAATTTCTTTAATCAAAGAAGAACTAAGGTAAGAATAATTATGGCTAGTCATCAAGAACACTGTTTCTATGTCTTTACTTAGTCTTCTGTTACCTAAAGCAAGCTGAAACTCTTGCTCAAAATCGGACATTGCTCTAAGTCCTCTAATAATAATAGTCGCATTATGCTCAGTACAGGCATTTATTAGTAAACCTTCGAAATGAGCCACTTTAACATTTGGCAAATTTAGTTCTTTTAAAAAATTAACTCGTTCCTCTATCGTGAAAAAACCCTGCTTTGCAGGATTATGTGCGACGACAACAACTAATTCATCAATAACCTTTAGTGCTCTTTTAATAATGGATAAATGTCCATTGGTGATGGGGTCAAAGCTTCCGGGATAAACTGCAATCTTTTTCATTACTACCTCTTAAAATATTTATTTGTTGATATGTTCAAACAAAGTTAATTTAGAATAACCATATCTGTACTCTTTAATAAAACAAAACTGACCGATTTTTTCTGGGAAAAAAGTGTTTTTTGCTGTTTCAAAAACAATTACTCCCTCTGGGGCTAGTATATCAAAATTAGAGATAGCCAGCAATAAATCATCTTTTTGAGCATAATCATAAGGTGGGTCGATAAAAATAATATCAAAAGCTTCGTTCTTTTCCGCTAATTTCTGAATAGCCACAAGACAATCGTTTTTAAAAAAACTAGCGTTTGTTAAGCCAATAGTTTGAGCATTTTTTATTGCCATCCGAACGTCTTTGTCCACACCTGTTAATTCACCAGCACCACTACTAAGCAATTCAAAACCAACAGCACCAGAGCCACAAAAAAGGTCTAACACCTTAGCTTTCTTTAATCTACCATAAAGGATTGAGCATAAGGCCTCTTTGGTTTTACCAGTTGTTGGCTTGGTTATGGCTTCATCTGCTAGAAGTTTTTTACCTTTATATTTTCCTAAAAGGATATGCATTAGGAAAGACCAATGTTGAGTTGCTGATTTGGTGAGTTGTTGAGGCGACTTTGTTGCTGTTTATTTGTTTTAGATGAAGAAATCCTTGAACACATAAACTATTTGCTTATTATTTGAATTTCTTTTAACACAACCGGAACAATAGGCTTGTCAGCTTTATCTCTTTTAACATTGCCTATTTTATTTACTATATCCATGCCGTCTACCACTTGTCCAAAAACTGTGTGTTTTCCATCAAGCCAAGGTGTTGGAATATGTGTAATAAAAAACTGACTACCATTGGTGTTAGGTCCGCTGTTAGCCATGGATAATTTCCCCGACTTATCGTGTTTTAAGGCGTCGTTAAATTCATCATTAAATCTGTAGCCAGGACCACCTCTGCCAACTCCTAAGGGATCTCCGCCTTGAATC
This sequence comes from Candidatus Margulisiibacteriota bacterium, assembly GCA_028706105.1. Lineage (NCBI taxonomy): Bacteria > Bacillati > Candidatus Margulisiibacteriota > Candidatus Margulisiibacteriota bacterium. The sequence goes on along the minus strand of JAQWCF010000023.1, from coordinate 107 downwards.
ATAAACCCAGGAATAACACGGTGAAAAACTGTATTAGCATATAAAGGAGTATCTTCCACTTTCTCTCCAGATGTAGGGGAAAACCATGCTTGTGTTCCAGTTGCTAG
>JAQWCF010000022.1 GCA_028706105.1 Candidatus Margulisiibacteriota bacterium | reverse complement strand
ATGCCCCATTTAACTCTTTTTATCTAGTCTCCTTTTTATTTCTATTATCTTTTTGAAATATTCCTTGCCCATGCTAAGCAGCTTTTTTACCCTTAAATCAGGGATACCATGTTTAGGTATACACACAAATGTAGGAGTTATTGTAAGTTATTAGCTAAATCAATGAAACTTTCTACTGAGAGTTGTTGACCTCTGACATTTTCTTGTATTTGTAATTTCGCAAAAACGGGCAGTATCTCTTCTTTTTTGAATTTAAGGTATGGTCCTTTTACAAGACAGTTCATCAGCGTTTTTCTTTTTCCCCAGAAGGCATTTTTCACAATCTTATTATAAATATCAATATTATTTATTTTAGAAGTAAACTCTGTGGTTGGAATTATTTCTATATAACTGGAATCAACTTTTGGTTGAGGTACAAAGCAAGAGGCAGACACGTTAAATAATCTGCTGCACTTTGCTCTAGTTTGACAGAAAATAGAAAACGAACTGTAATCCTTAGTTCCATGTTGGGCTATAACTCTGTCAGCCATTTCTTTTTGAATAAGCAAATAAACTCCTATTATGTTAGGCAAAGCAAGACATTTAGCTATGATTGGGCTGGTTATGTTGTAGGGGATGTTTGCTACAACAAGGTAAGGTTTATCAAAGTTAATTTCAGCTGTTAAAAAATCTTCTAAAAGTAATTCTAAATTGTTAAATTCGCCTAGTCTTTCTTTTGCTTCATTAAAAGCCATTTCATCTATCTCATAGCTTTTGATTTGTTCTTGGGTATGACTTACAAGCTCTATGGTTAAGTTTCCGTTACCAGTACCAATCTCTAGAATAGGGTGATGATTAGGTACATTACGTAAGAGTTTTTTGACAATGTTTTTATCAGTTAGGAAATTTTGTCCTAAAGATTTCTTGAATCTATCCATTGCTACTCAGTTTCATGGCTAAGAGTATAGCATTTTTCATGCTGTTGTGGTTGGCAATGTTTTTGGTAGCAATATCAAAAGCAGTTCCGTGGTCAGGCGAGGTTCTAATAAAGGGTAATCCGAGGGTAATATTAACGGCATCATGAAAATGAATTAGCTTCAGTGGGGCAAGTGCTTGGTCATGATACATGCTAACAATCATGTCAATATTTTTATCATGAAAAGATTTATAGAAGATTGTGTCAGCGGGGTAAGGTCCAAGAGCGTTAATTCCTAATTTCTGTGCTTGAAGTATTGCCGGAGAAATAAACTTTTTTTCTTCATCACCAAGAAGCTCTTCTTCTCCAGCATGTGGATTGAGACCACAAACACCTATTGTCGGTTTCTGTTTGCCTAGTTGCTTTAAAAACGCATCAGCAAGTACAATTTTATCTAAAATTATATCTGTGGATAAGTTTGTGGATATTTTGTTAATAGGTAGATGCGTTGTTACTAGAATAACTTTTAAATCTTCTGTATAAAAGGCCATGGCAAACTTATTCGCATTGCTTTTCTTTGCTAGAAACTCAGTATGACCTTTTTCTTGGATTCCTGCTTTAGCCCAAGCGTCTTTGTTGATTGGTGCTGTAACAATAGCAGAAACTTTTTTGTTTAAGGCAAGGTCAACGGCAGTATCAACAAAGGAGAAGGCCCACTTTCCAGAGATTGTGGATAACTTTCCTTTTTCTATGTGGATAAGTTCATTGTTAGTTGCATCTAAAATAGTAAATTTAGTATTTATTTTGTAATCATTAAAAGTAGAGATAGTTTTTACAGTATTTATGTCGATAGTTGTATTGGATTTTAATTCTTTTTTAAGAATATTCTCTGGTCCAATCATAAGATAATTAAAGCTTGAATCCTTTATTGCAGGCTCATTCAGAGCTTTGGTAATCACCTCTGGACCTATGCCAGAAACATCACCACAAGTTATAGCTATTAAATTGTTCATATGTCTATTTTACAACCAATAATTTTTAGAGTATACTAATGCTTTAGTGTTTGAACATAATAACTTATTAGGACTTAAATATCTATCAGCTACGGAGATCAAGGAAATCCTTGAACAAGCTACTTTCTTTAAACAACTCTTTAACCGACCCGTAAAACAAGTACCCACTTTAAAAAACAAAACTTTAGTTTCTTTATTTTATGAAAACAGCACCCGCACAAAGGGTAGTTTTGATATGGCAATTAAAATGTTAGGCGCTGGTTCTTTGAACTTCGCTGTCAGCAATAGCAGTGTTAGCAAAGGTGAAACATTAGTAGATACAGTTAAAAATTTAGCGTCTATGGGTGTAGACGGAATCATTGTTAGGCACTCAATGGCTGGTGTCCCTGAGATGATTGCTAATAATATTAATATTCCAGTGATTAATGCGGGCGATGGGTTTAATGAACACCCAACACAAGCCTTACTTGATATGTTTACGATGATTGAGCAAAAAGGGTATATTGAAGGAAAGAAAGTTACCATTATTGGTGATATTAAACATAGTAGAGTTGTGAGGTCTAATATTTGGGGACTCTCGAAGCTTGGCGCAGAAGTTACAGTTTGTGGCCCAGCTTCACTTATTCCTCATGGCATAGAGCAAATGGGCTGTAGAGTTGTACATAACGTAGACGATGCTATTAAGGATGCTGACTTTATTAATGTTCTTCGTATCCAATTTGAAAGACAGCGAAGCAATTATTTCCCATCTGTTAGAGAATATTATCATGAGTATGGCATTACTCCAGCAAGAGTAAAAAGAGCAAAAGAAGACGTTCTGATAATGCATCCAGGTCCAATGAATCGTGGAGTTGAAATAAGCACCGAAGTTGCAGATGGTCCATATAATGTTATATTGGAACAAGTAAGCAATGGAGTAGCTGTTAGAATGGCTGTTCTTTATTTACTATTAGCAAGGAGAAGCGAGTTATGACGATACTTTTAAAGAATGCCCAGATAGTTAATATAGGTTCAGTAGAACAAAAGGACATCCTGATAGATAACAAGGGGCGTGTTGCGAATATTTCTCAAAACATAAATGATGCTGCTGATGCTGTTTATGATTTGAGTGGTAAATATATTTTCCCTGGTTTTATTGATTTACATGTTCATTTGAGAGAACCAGGTAATGAAGAAAAAGAAACCCTTTCCACTGGTTTAAAAGCTGCTGTTTTTGGAGGATATACTGCTGTTTGCACTATGCCTAACACAGAACCAGTTATAGATAATAAGTTTTTGATTAAGTTTTTAAAGGATAGAGCTTGGGAAGTTAGTATGGCAAAACTGTATCCTACGGGAAGTATTACTAAGGGATTGAAAGGTCAAGAAATAAGCGAATATGCTTCAATGATTAGAAATGGTGCTGTCGCTTTCACTGATGACGGGTTACCTGTTGCCAACATGTCTACTTTAAGAAAAGCTTTAGAGTATTTAAGTATTTACGATAAACCATTGTTTTTACATTGTGAAGACATAGAACTAGCAGAAGGTGGTTCTATGAATGAGGGTAATATTTCTACTAAGATAGGATTGCCTGGAATTCATCGTGCAGCTGAAGAGTCCGCTATTTCGCAAGCTATTGAGTTAGCAAAATATTTTGGAAAAATACATATAGCACATGTTAGTACAAAAGGGTCTGTGGATATCCTTAGATTTGCCAAACAAAGGGGCATAAAGGTGACTGCTGAAACAGCACCTCATTATTTTGTCCTTACTGAAGACGCTGTGGAAGGATACAACACTAATGCAAAAATGAATCCTCCGTTAAGAACAGAGGAAGACCGAAAGGCTATCATCGAAGGATTAAGAGATGGAACAATCGATGTAATTGCTACTGACCATGCTCCACACACAACAGATGACAAGAATAAAGAGTTCAATTTAGCTTCGTTTGGAATTATTGGTCTGGAGACTGCAATTATGTTAATTATGAATACGCTATATCATGAAGAAGGGTTTTCGTTGGAGAAAATATGTTCTCTTTGTTCGACAAATCCGGCAAAAATTATAGATGTTAGTTCTGGAAAGATAGCTAAAGGAGAGCTTGCTGATTTTACAGTAATAGATTCTAACCTTAGTTGGAGCGTAACAGAACAAATGTTTCATTCAAAAAGCAAAAACTCACCCTTTGTTGGTTTTACTGGCAAAGGAAGAGCCGTTATGACAATAGTCGATGGTAAAGTAGTTTGGAAGGAGAAAAACATTGGTTAAGGCAATTTTAGTTTTAGAGGATGGCAGATTTTTTTTGGGAGAAAGTTTTGGTGCGGAAGGCGAAGTTGTCGGCGAAGTTGTTTTTAACACAAGCATGGCTGGTTATCAGGAAATCCTTACAGACCCATCAAGCAAATATCAAATACTTACAATGACGTATCCAGTGATTGGAAACTATGGAGTTAATGATGAAGATGTTGAGTCGGATAAAGTTCAAGTTAGTGGATTTGTGGTTAAAGAGTACAGTAAAACATATTCTAATTTTCGAGCAAAAATGTCTTTAGGTGATTATTTAAAGAAACAAAAAACAATAGCAATTGAGGGAATAGACACAAGAGCTTTAACCAGGCATTTGCGAGATAATGGCACCCAAATGGGCATTATTTCTACAAAAGAGTTTGATGTTGAAAAGTTAGTTTCCAAGATAAAGAAGGTTCCGGGTATGGAAGGAACGGATTTAGTTAAAGATGTTACAACTAAAAAGGTTTATAGCTTTACGGAAAAAAGCATGAAGGAATATGCTGTTTATGCTAATACAGAAGCAAAGGATAATTTTCATGTTGTTGTGTATGATTTTGGTGCAAAGACTAGCAGTCTTAGAGCATTAGTGGATAGAGGATGCAAGGTAACGGTTGTTCCTGCAACAATGTCGTATAAACAATTACTTGATACGTATTCTCCTGATGGAGTTCTTTTATCCAACGGACCAGGCGATCCTACTGCCGTGACTTATGCCATTGAAAACATCAGAGGACTCCTGAACGCTGAGGTTCCTTTGTTTGGTGCGTGTTTAGGTCATTTGTTGTTAGGGTTAGCTTTAGGGGCAGAAACTTATAAGCTTAAGTTTGGTCACAGAGGGAGCCAGCCTGTTAAAAATTTAAAAAAAGATAAAACGGAGATTGCTTCTCATAACCATGGCTTTGCTATTAAACCAGATAGTATGCCAAAGAACGTTGAAGTTACTCATCTCAATTTAAACGATCAAACAGTTGCAGGAATTAGGGTTAAAGGTAAAGCTGTTTTTTCTGTCCAGTATCATCCGGAAGCCTCCTCAGGTCCACATGATAGTGATTATTTATTCGATGCATTTATTGAATCAATGAGAATATGACGTATGAACTGTCACTGAGCTGGTTACTTCTTCGGTCACTGAGGCTCTCGAAGTGTCGAAGGGTGAGCTTATTTATATGAACTTTCTTACAGTAACAGAGTTTACAAGATATCTAAAAGAATTAATCAAGGTAGATCCTATCTTAGACGATGTCTGGGTCAAAGGTGAGGTCTCCAATTTAAAAGAATATAAAATGGGTAACCAAATATATTTTACTTTGAAGGATAAAGATGCCCAGTTAAGTTGTGTTATGTTTCAAACGTCTGTTCTTAACTTTAACTTAGAAGAGAATATGCAGATTTTAGCCAGAGGAAAAGTTGCCATTTATGATAAGAGAGGGACTTATTCCCTGCATGTTAAGTACTTGGAGCCTTCTGGCATAGGCGCATTGGCAATTGCGTTTGAGCAATTGAAGCGGAAGCTTGAGGCTGAAGGATTATTTCAGACAGAGTACAAGAAAGCTATTCCTAAATTCCCTAAAAGAGTTGCAGTTTTATCATCACCTAGCGGTGCTGCCTTGCATGATGTTATTTCAACAATAAGGTCAAGGAACAAAGCCGTAGAAATAGTTATTGTCTCTACTGTTGTACAAGGAGATAAAGCGGGTGACAGTATTGCCAAGAACATAAAAATTACGGATGAGTTTAGCCATTCCGATGTTATTATCCTGGCTCGAGGTGGTGGCAGTATAGAAGAGTTGTGGGGCTTTAATGAAGAAGTTGTGGCGAGAGCTATTTTTGCTTGCAAGACACCTATCATTAGTGCAGTAGGGCATGAAGTAGATTATACTATCTCTGACTTTGTTGCAGATGCACGAGCAGCTACTCCAACTGCTGCTGGTGTTATGGTGTCCTTACCAAGAGAAGAGTATCTTCAAAACTTTATTAATATTAAGGAGAGGCTGAAGCAACTGCTGTTAAATAAAGTACAAGAGAAGCAAATGGACTTAGCTGACTTAAACTTTTCTTTAGAGCAAAAAATCAAGAATGTATTTGTTTTTAGAAAACAACAAATTGAACTTTTGTCTGCCAAGCTTAAGGCGCTAGACCCTTCTTCTTATGCAAAGCGAGGGTTTGCCATTGTTCGAAAGGCTGGCAAAATAGTCACCTCTGTTAATCAGCTTACTTTAGGTGATAGAATAGTACTTAGTTACATGGATGGTAGCAAAGAAGCTACGATTGTTTAAGAATATATTATAAAATCCAGATGCTTTTCTTTATTTATAAATGGGAATTACTGAAAGCCGTAACGATAAATTGACTAGCAAGTTTATAAAAGGAGTGATGTATTATGTCTTTAATTAATAATAGTTCAACTAATAATGTTCCAAGTGTTTCAGGTTATGTTAAGCCTGTAGATACTAATAAAGTTACAAGTAGCGGGAATCAACAACTTGGAAGTTTTGGACTCCCTCAGTCACCTTATCAATTAAATATTATGGATGTTCTTCTGAGTGTTGGTAGACCAAAAAATACTCAACATTATTTTATTGGTAGAGATAGTAAAGGGGACATATTAATAGTTGTTGATAATCCATATAAAGCAGCTGGTTATGTTCCTAAAGTTTATGCTAATGATAATGTAGAATATACAAATACTAGTGATGTCAGTAGTATGACAGAAAATGCTTATCCAGGAATAGAAACAGATTCTTTTAAAGACAATAATAATGGGACGGTGACGGTTACCTTGCCTAGCGAGAGAGAGTTAACTAATATAGGAGTTGTTTCTTCTCCTGACTTATCTTCTCCATTTACTAAACGTAATGACGCAGTTATTTCTTACGCATTTAGAAAGTATTCAGCAACGCTTCCTAAGCTGGCTTCAGATAAGGAATTTTATAAATTTAGCTTTGATCCTTCTATTAATGCAAATCAACATGTTATTTGTTTAAAGAATAGTGCATTTGTTAACCCAAACACGGTTAAAGTTAGATTAGTAGTGCCAGAGCCAGAATAGATTAAGTATTTTAAATGAATACTATTAACATTTGAGTGGTATATATTGTAAAGATGAAGGATTTAATAACGAAGGGAGAACAGGGATGAGAAAAATATTAGTAAGAGGAGCGGTTTTTTTAATTTTAATGTCTATGGCATTTGCCTCAGCAATTTCTGATGTTAGGATAACTGATGTTAGAAGTGATAGCTTTGCTGTAAGTTGGGTGAGTGATGAGCTGGAGGAAGGTAGTCTTGACGTTGTGGGAGAAGAAGGTCCCTTCTTAGATAAGAGAGTTTCAGACTTTACAGCATCACCAGCTAAGAAGTTTAAGTTACATTACGTTATAGTAAATGCTGATCCTAATACAAATTATTCCTTTAAAATAAAGTCTGGAAGCACAACTTTTGGCCCTTATTCTGTAAAAACAACAATGGGTGGTATCGCTGGAACAGGAGTAAATGTTGCTGGTAAGGTTAAAAATACAACCTTTGTTGATATGGTTGGTTATTTTGAAGCAGAAGATGTTCAAAATGTTTATTACGAGATGTTTATTGAAAAACCAGATGGTACAAGATCTGCGATAAGATCTGGTATTAGTGGATATATAAAAGGAGATAGCCCTACATTTAATGAGTGGGAAGCTTCTTCTGCTCCTTTTCTTGATCAAACTAATACAAGTCTTTTTTCTTATAATAATAATGACATTTTGGTAGTAACTTTTATTAATTACTCAAGAGGATACGACAATTTTAGTAACAATCTAATAGGTAGTAAAAGAGTTAATGAGCTTAGAATACCTGTTAACGTAACAAGAGCTGATGTAACAATGTTTGATAATCCTATTCCGGTAATTGATAATTTTGATTCTGGTTCTATATTAGGATGGTCTAGCTCAACTTCAAATATTTCATTAAGCTTGGTTAATAACAATGATTGGGTAGGTGCTGGTGGAGCTTTAGAAGTAAGTGCTTCAAGTGCTGATGCAGTTGGATATAATGGTTATTTTATGTATGATTTTTCCACACTTTTTTATGATCCAGCAAAGTATGGTGGAAGTAACATAAAAACAAATAAAGCTTATGATTGGGGAAGACATAAATATATTAAATTTTCTGTGAAAAATGCAGGAAGTGGTCCAGTAGATTTAAAATTAGATGTAAAGGATGTTGATCATGATGGTTTTGGTTTTGTTGTAACACAAGATGATGAGTGGGTTTATAATCTTAATTTTTTAAAGAATGATGGTCAGTGGAGAGATATTTATATTCCACTAAGTGCAGTTCTTTTAAGTAAGAATAATGTTGATGGAGACGGTGTTTTTAATCCATTACAAAGATTTACAACACATGATACTTTTACTGATATTTATCCAGGTGTTCCTATGTTAGGATTTGCTGTTTCTGCTGGAAAGGCAGGGGCGTCTGCAAAGCTTATTATAGAAAACATTGAGTTAGTTGATAATATATATAATTCTAATAACGTTGTCGAGTTAGACACAGATGGTGACGGTATTACTGATGCAGATGAGATTGCTAATGGTCTTGATCCAAATGATCCATCTGATGCCAAAGAAGATCCTGATGGTGATGGAATAGATAATTATAATGAAATACTTAATGGAACAAATCCATTTATTGCAGATTTTATGTCAAAGTTTCCAGAAATTGATAACTTTGAAAAAGGAATGACTCCTTGGACCATAGATGGAGCTTTAGTTGCTTCAACAGCGAACACAACAGATGTTAGCGTTTCTTGGAATTATCATAATTCAATGTTAATTAGTGGTCCAGCTACTGGTTATTATGTGGGTGGCATACAGAAAGATATATTATCTGATGTAACTAATTGGACAAATGATTACAAAATGTTGAGTATGCTAATCAAAGCTAACGGGCAAGTGGGTGACAAAATTGTTGTTAAATTAGAAGAAGTTGATGGTGATGTTTGGAAGTTCGAACAGATTGTAGGAGATTTGAACACATGGACATACCTCGGAATGTTACTTGATAGATTTAAACTAGATCCAAATGCAATCTCAACTGGAAACCGTACTCAGAACTTTGATCAAACAAGGTTTATAAGGATAGAATTGATTTCTGCTAAGCCTACTGGCACAGTATCAATGTACGTAGATAATATTAATGTGTCTACTTCTGACATATCTGGTGATACGGATGGCGATGGTATTCCTAATTGGTTTGAGGTTTCTAACAACTTAAACGTATTAGTTGCCAACACAGGTGATACTGATGGCGATGGCTGGAGCGATTTAGAAGAATACGTTGCTAGAACCAATCCTAATCAGTGGACGCCACATTTCCCACTAATAGACAATTTTGAAAGAGTAGGATATCCATGGTTAGCAGACGGAATTAATATTTACAGAATTATGTTAGATAGTTACCCAACAAGATCGTTGTTAGTTAATGGAATAGCAAGTAACTACTTTGGAGGATTTGTAGGAGCTTACATTTACAATCCACTAAATACAATGCCAGAAGTTTATAAATCCTTAACTATGTATATAGACAACAGCAACGGTATGGTTGGCGATAAAATTGAAGTACAACTACAAGACAAAGATGGTGATGCCTTCAGCTTTACTCAAGTACTTATTACAGAAGACTGGAAATGGTACACCTTTGTTTTAGATAACTTTGTGAAAACAAATCCAGCAGCAAGTGGTAATGGAGTATTTAACTTAGAGGACTTATCCTATGTTGGTTATACTTTTGTCTCAGCAACCAAGAATGGTGTTATTAACATGAGGCTAGACGAAATAGCTTTATCAACAGTACCAACCTCAGACGATACAGATGGAGATGGATTACCAAATTGGTGGGAAGAGTTGTACGGTTTAGATCCTAATGTAGCGAATATTAATCCAAGTGGAGATTTAACCGATACAGATGGTGATAATATTACTGACCTTGATGAATATTTAATGGGACTAGATCCTACTAAAAAGGTATTATTTCCAGAAATTGATAATTTTGAATTAATTGGTGGCATTCCTTTAGCAGGAAATTGGAGCAAAACAGCAGGCACTCAGCTTTCTTATGAAAAAACAACAGACAAAACTGTTAGTTGGAATCTAGATTGGTCAATGTATGTTGAGACTGTTGCTTCTTCTAATTATTACAATGGGACTATGTTTAAGACATTAGATATTCCAAATAGTTTTTGGACTGCAGATTATATGTCTTTAAAATATCTAGCTAGAAGCTTTGGTTCTATTGGTGATAAATTGATTTTTACTATCACTGACTCAGACGGAGATGAGTTTAGTTTTACTCAAACTTTTGCTGATTTTAATAAGTGGACATACTATACGTTATTATTAGATAGATTTGAGTTAACAAACTCAGCTGGTAACGGCGTCAAGGATTTTGCTAATGGAGTTTCAAAATTAGCAATTAATTTAATCAGTTCCACTGCAACGGGTAATATGGCCTTTAGTATAGACAACATTACTGTTTCTAAAGTGCCTACATCTAATGATACAGATGGAGACGGAATCCCTAATTGGTTTGAAGATGAGTATGGCTTAAATGTTAATGAAGTTAACACCGGAGATATTGATGGTGACGGGTGGAGCGATTTAGAAGAGTACACTGCCAGAACTAATCCTACACAGTGGACGCCACATTTTCCATTAATAGACAATTTTGAAAGAGTTGGTTATCCATGGTTAGCTGATGGAATAAGTATTACAAGAAGCACAGTAGTTGGATACCCAACAACATCGTTGTTGGTTAATGGAATAGCAAGTAACTACTTTGGAGGATTTGTAGGAGCTTACATTTACAATCCACTAAATACAATGCCAAAAGTTTATAAATCATTAACTATGTATATAGACAACAGCAACGGTATGGTTGGCGATAAAATTGAAGTACAACTACAAGACAAAGATGGTGATGCCTTCAGCTTTACTCAAGTACTTATTACAGCAGACTGGAAATGGTACACCTTTGTTTTAGATAACTTTGTGAAAACAAATTCAGCAGCAAGTGGTAATGGAGTATTTAACTTAGAGGACTTATCCTATGTTGGTTATACTTTTGTCTCAGCAACCAAGAATGGTGTTATTAACATGAAGCTCGATGAAATAGCTTTATCAACAGTACCAACATCTGATGATACAGATGGTGATGGATTACCAAATTGGTGGGAAGAGCTGTACGGCTTAGATCCTAATGTTGCTAATATTAACCCAAGTGGAGATTTAACAGACACGGATGGTGATAATATTACTGACCTTGAGGAATATTTAAGAGGATTAGATCCTACTAAAAAGGTATTATTCCCAGTAATAGATAATTTTGAAACAGCTAATGGTATTAAACTTTCAGGAGCATGGATTAATACAATTGGTGTTGATCAATACTATGAAAAAACAACTGATAAGTCAGTTAGTTGGAACTTGGATTGGTCACTTTATGTAGAAACAGCACCTGCCGTTAATTATTATGCTGGTTCATTATTAAAAAATACTGATATTCCAGCTAATTTTTGGACAGATGAGTATAAATCATTAAAATTTCTAGCCAAAAATTATGGTGAAATTGGTGATAAGTTAATATTTATAATTACCGATGCTGATGGTGATGAGTATTCTTTTACTCAGACTTTTGGAGATTTGAATACCTGGAATTATTATACATTATTGCTAGATAGATTTGAACTAACAAAACCTTCTGGTAACAGTGTAATGAATTTCGCGAATGGTGTACCAAAGTTAGCTATTAACTTAATTAGTGCTACACCTACTGGTGAAATGTACTTCAGAATTGATAATCTTAACGTGTCTGAAACACCAACCTCTAATGATACAGATGGTGATGGTATTCCGAATTGGTTTGAGGATGAATATGGTCTTAATCCATTAGTCAAAAATACGGGTGATACTGACGGTGATGGCTGGACTGATTTAGAAGAATACGTTGCTAGAACTAATCCAAATCAGTGGACACCACATTTTCCATTAATAGACAATTTTGAAAGAGTTGGTTATCCATGGTTAGCTGATGGAATAAGTATTACAAGAAGCACAGTAGTTGGATACCCAACAACATCGTTGTTGGTTAATGGAATAGCAAGTAACTACTTTGGAGGATTTGTAGGAGCTTACATTTACAATCCACTCAATACAATGCCAGAAGTTTATAAATCATTAAAAATGTATATAAATAACAGCAATGGCATGGTTGGAGATAAGTTGTCCATACAATTGCAGGATGTTGATGGTGATGTATTTGGCTTCACTCAAGTATTAATAACCTCTGATTGGACATGGTATACATTTGTCTTGGATAATTTTGTGAAGATTAATTCAGTAGCAAGTGGTAATGGAGTATTTAACTTAGAGGACTTAGCATTTGTTGGATATTCCTTTGTATCAGCTACTGCGAATGGTGTTATTAATGTTAAGCTTGATGAGATTGTCTTATCAACAGTGCCAACATCAGATGACACAGACGGTGATGGATTACCAAATTGGTGGGAAGAATTGTATGAGCTAGATCCTAACGTAGCTAACATTAACCCAAGTGGAGATTTGACAGACACTGATGATGATGGTCTTACTGATCTTGAGGAATACCTTATGTATCCATTTTCAAATCCAAATCAAGGATATTTGAGACATGTACTTAAGGGATGGAATTTCTTTTCAATTGTTAATGAAGGAGGCCAGAACATCAGTGATGTTGTTAGCTATCTTGAAACTAAGCTAGGGGTTGGCTCTATTGAGGAAGCTGCTATTTGGGATAAAGCGGATGGAGAGTTTGTTTACATGAGTCAGCTTGACTTCCCAGTAGCCTATGGTCAGAGTTATTACATTAAGAGTAATGTTAGAAAGACTATAACTCCATCAGCAACTGCTACAATGCCTCAGTCTTATGTGTTTACTACTGGTTGGAACTTATTAGGTAAACCAGTGGGAAAAGCTTATAAGTCTAGCGAGTTATTAGCAGAGATTAACGATCGTAATGGCGACAAAAAAGTAGATGCGTTAGATATGCCATTAAGAGCTATTGCAGTTAAAGTCTATGACAACTATTATTACAATGGTTGGTTGCATTACAGAGCTGATAATACTGGTACTGATTTTACAGTTGGTGCAACGTATAAGTCTTATGGGTTCATGATTCAATTAACAGAAGACTTTACTTGGACACCAAAAAAAGATCTTTAGTTAATAGCTAAAAGCCTGTTTTTGTAACAGTTTTTGGGGGCACCGTCTGGTGCCCCCCTTTTTATTTGTTGATTTTTTCATTCTATCCACTATAATTGTATTAATAAAAATAAATGTAAAATAACAGGGAACTTGTTCGATTTCTTTCGATAGATTATTGATAGAATTATTTAGGAGAGTGTAATAATGAGGTTAAAATTGAAAGTATCGAGTTTGTTTCTTCTTTTTTTTACAAGTTTTATTCTTGCTGGAACACCACGAGAATTAAATATAGTCAACGTTTCTGATGCTAGCTTCACGGTTGTTTGGTATACAGATCAAGCAGAACAAGGATATCTTGAGTGGGGAAGCCTTGTACCGAATACTGTCGCTTATGACATGAGAGGGGCAGGAACATCTGATAACATTCATATTGTTAAGGTAGCTGGATTGCTAGAAGGTAATTCTTATTATTTTAAAGTTAAAAGTGGGACAGGTACGTATTTAAATGATGGACAGAACTTTGAAGTTAAGACTGGGGTTGGTTCTCACTTTCCTGGAGGGCTTGCATCTTTAGAGAATGTATATCAACTTAATTCTATTACTCAGCGTGTAAATAATGATGTTTTAGTTTTTGCTAGAGTTATTAATGGTTTGGGTGAATATAGTTCACCAAGAGCTATAATGTATAAAAATTCACCTGACAGTGGTTCAGATTATTCCAAAGGATATAAAAAATATTTTGATTTAAATGCTTTCAGAAATGAACTAGGCGTAGGTTTTTCTAACCCTAAAAGTATTGAATTGGTGGCTTGGACTGCAGCTGAAGGTTTTGGGTTTGATGGAAAAGTTACAATTAATTATGCACCAGCAACATTTAACATTTATTTAAATACTGCTAACGTGGTTTTTTATGAAGGAACGCCAACCAGTAATCCTATTATTCCAACGGTAGATCCAATTATCCCTACAATTAATCCTGTTATTACAATTAATGGGTTTTTGTTAGAGGATTTTGAAGTTGGTAGCTCTGCTTTAAGAACTAATAAATTTGGTGGCGATAATTATGCTTACAAAAATAGTAGTAGTAATATGGGCTATGGACTTTTATTAGCTGGTGGAGCAAATGGTACTACTCAATCATACAGACAAAACTATATTCTTAATGGCGTTGCAGGCGACATTTATTCTGGTTATAGATTAAATTTAGCTCCTGCTAAAGCTGAATTAGATATTACAAAGTACGGAGCAATTGTGTTTTTTGCAAAAGGTGAAGGTCAATTAGCAGTTGAATTAGAGACTACTGCTTTACTTGTTAATGACTTTAATCATTTTACTAAGGCAGTGACTCTTAGTAATAATTGGCAGGAATATGTTATTTCTTTCTCTTGTTTTGCTCAAGAAGATTGGGGTACAAAAGTTGATCTAATGATAGCTTTGCAAAGAATGGTAGCTGTTAAGTTTAAAGCTTACCCTCAAGTTGCAGACCCAGCACTTAAGTGGTTCGAAATAGATCAGATTTATTTTGTTACGGGAGATATGGGTACTGGAACTTCAGCCAATCCAACAGTTTTTCCTAAAGACAGACTAATTACTAACTTTGAAAATGGTAGTCAGAATAACTGGGGTGGATACAATTACGTTTATGATGACCAAAATTCTCCAAACTATGGAAACTCTGAGGTTACTATGAATATTATTAATGATGGTGCAAATATGGTAGCCTTTGTTTCATTCGACGTTAATACTGCATTTAGTAAACCATTCGTAGGTATTGGTTTTGGATTAGATGTTGTGTCTACTAACCCACAAGACATCTCAAAGTATAGCGGAGTTAAGTTTAGAGCAAAAGGAACAGCAGTTATCAACTTAGAAGTAAACTCAACAGTGTATGCTGATTATAATAGACATTCTGATCAAGTATCAGTAGTAAATACTGGAACTTGGAATACCTATTATGTATATTTTACAGATATGACTCAGGAAAGTAACTGGGGCACACAGGTTGCTTTAATTGATGTATTAAAGAATGCTTTAGCAGTACAGTTAAAGATAGGCAATGCTAATGATAAGGGTCAAGTATTAATTGATGAGGTAGAGTTCTTTTATAATACGCCACAAAAGGTTCAGACCTTGATTGCAACAGTTTTCGGTCCATTTGCTAATCTAACTTGGGATAATGCGATAGGTGCTACGTCTTATCTAGTAGTAAGGAATATAACCGATTATCCAAATCCAGGTTCATTCCCAGTAATCAGAACAGAAGGAACAAGTTTTGTAGTAACAAACGGAACTACATTCCGAGAACCAATGATTGATGGTAAAGCATATTATTACTCAGTATTTGCACACAATGACCAAATTGATAGTTATTCAGGTGCAACAGCTGCAGATAAGCCACTTAAGCTATCTGGCGGACTATTTGCCAATTCAACAATAATAACTGTTGATGAAACAATGTTATATTCTCAAAACGGTTCTAGTCCAATAAGTATTAGAAATGGTGATTATGTGAATAGTAGTTTTACTTTAATTGTAACGGTAGATTCAAGCACAACTATTGATGCTTCATTAACGCCTGCATCTTTTATTACTTTAGTAGTTAAGGCTGGAAGCATAATAATAACTCAAAGTTTTTATCCAACATTTAATAATAATCAAATTTCTATACCAGTTACACTCAATGCTGGAGTAAATAATCTTGAAGTGTCAGCTATAGATTGGTTGAACGATACTGCGAACACAGTTGTTAGAACTGTAGTAGTAGCTGACAGCTCAGCTAAAGTAGGCTTAAAACCAGGTTCAAAAATTCTTTGTAATCCAATGCCATACAATCCTAATTCAGGGAAAGACATGGTTATTGCCTATGAATTGACTGCTCAAGCAAATGTTGAGATTTATGTTTACAACTTACTAGGTCAGGTAGTTTGGAAGAATATGTATCCCCTAGGATTTGCTGGTGGAAGCGCTGGATATAATCAGGTTGACTTTAATGGGGTAGATGCTTTTCATGACAAGCTAGCAGTAGGTATGTATTTTGTTCAGATAGTACACGGCAAGTCTGTGTTAGGTACCAGTAAATTCCTGGTAACCAGATAAGGAGTAATCATGAGAGCAGTGAAAATTGTATTTGGTTTTTGTTTGTTAGGATTAGTTCTTGCTACTGGTTCAGTAGATCCAGCTTATCGTTATACAAGTGCAAGAGGTATTGGAGTAGGGAATGCTTATTCCGCCTTGGTTGATGATTATTCAGCTGTATTTGTTAACCCAGCAGCTATTGGGAAATACGACAAAGCTCAAGTTGGCCTTATGCAAACGAATCTTTTCTCTGATGTTAATCTTTTAAATGGAGCAGTGATTTTCCCAAGTGAGACAATTAGTTATGGTTTAGGTTTTTATTATATTGGAACAAGTATTCCTCAATCAATATGGGATAGAGATAGATACATATACACTAATATGCTTGGCTACAATGATATTACAGCGCTTGGTAGTGTAGCTTCTAAGATAAACGAGCAATGGTCATTAGGATTAACCGGCAAATATCGTTTTGCTAATGCAGATGGATATAATGTTTCAGTATTTAATGCAGATATTGGTACTATTTATGAAGTAAATCAAGCCTTAAGGTTGTCGGCTGTTTATCATAATGCATTGCCACTGAAGGTAAAGGTTCAAGGTGGAGGAGAAGACGAACTACAACAGAAGCTTACATTAGGTAGTGCTTATAAGTTTATAGGTCAAGAACCAGGCACGTTCTTGTACTCAAAAAATCAAGATTTAGATTTTTCCTTTGATGTAGGAATTGTTGATCAACAAACAGCTTTTAGCTTAGGTGCTGAATATAAGCCTGTTCCCTATTTTGCAGTAAGAGCAGGATATGGTAATGAAAAGTGGGCGGCTTCTACTGTGAGTGTTGAAGCTAAGAACCTTTTCTCCTTAGGCCTAGGTGTGAATTTTGATGGAATTAAGTTTGATTATGCTTATTCCATAGATCCAAATGATTTTTCTGTTAATAATACTCATTATTTTTCAGTAGCTTTTGATTTATTTAAACCAGAAGCAGTTTATACAGATGAATATATGCAGATAAGTAGTCCAGAAGATAAAGTGGTTACCTATCAGAATATGCATAAAGTGGTAGGTACGGTTATCCCAAAAGTAGCTAAGGTACAGATTAATGGTACAGATGTTGAGATAAAGAACAGCAGAATACTCGCTGCCATTAAGTACGGAGATTATGGCAAACAAGTTATTAACATTGCAGTTTTTGATAAAGATAATAAAGTTTTGCAAAAGCTTAAAATTAGAAATGTATATTTGATGTCTTTTTATGATGTTGATAAACATAATTGGGCTAGACAATACATTGAAGAGTTAACAACACTGGGGTTATTAAGACCAGCGACTAAGGAAACTTATAATTCCGAAGGTAATGTTAGCAGAGCAGAGTATGCTAAGGTTCTGTATGCTCTTAAGAATTTAAATATGAAGGATATTGATTTAACTAGCGGTTACAGATTTGCTGACATTGCTAGTCATCCATATTCTGATTACATCCAGCTTGTTGCTCAGAGTGGCATGATGATTGGTACGTCACCTACAGAGTTTTCACCAAACGAAAACCTAACCAGAGAGCAACTAGTGGCCGCACTAGTCATTCTAGAGGGACTACCCGTACCTGAAAAGGCGCTAAAGAGTAGGTTCAAGGATGTATCTGTGAGTAGATGGTCCACTAAGTATATTGAAGTAGCTGTTGATAGCGGTTTAATTAATGGATATAACGATGGAACGTTCCAACCAAAAAGAGCAATAACTAGAGCAGAATTTTCTAAGGTTGTTCATAATACAACTATGGGCCAAAGACTAGTGAAAGATTTATTTGATTGGGATTCTTTTTAGTTAGGAATTTTTGAAGTAATAGTATAAACAAAAAACCCCTCAGCTGAGGGGTTTTTTGTTTATGTATAAAAACTTATAAGGTCTATTCTTCGTCGTTGTCGATTTCTATTGGTTCAATATCATAAGCGGTATCAATATCGTATTCTTGTTCAACAAAGGCAGAGTTATGAGCAGAATTACCCATATAAGAAGTTGTTTGCCAATTCTTCATAGTTAACGCTTCTTGTTTTTCCCTAATAACGACCTCATCATCTAATTCATGACAAAGGACACATGTTTGTTTGTATATCCCGTGTTTGCACTCAAGTATTTTCGCCATTTTTACCTCCATATTTATGTTAACCTTATTATTATTGCATAAAAGATTTTTATTTAAAAGTTAGTAGTTACGTATTATTGAAGTCGCGCATTTGTGAAGATGATATCATCACTATTTGAATCCATGATAACGAAACCTCTTGTTTCGCTCCAACTCCAGTTTTTTGTCCTATTTGGACCATGTGAGTATATTACATAGAACGGTTCATTTCCTGGTTTCTTATAGATGATTTCATAGCCATACAATTTTCCGTCAGTTTTAAAGGGATCCATGGGCATTGTTGTTACAAACCTTGGATTTTCTTCCAGTAGTGCATCTAATGAATCAGGGTATTCATTGGCGTGTTTTCTGAAGTAAGCCTCAACTCCTAGTTGTAAGGAGCCAATGTCGCCTTCAGATTTTATAATCCAGGCTTCCGATTGATAACCACGGAAAGAAGGAATAAGTATGCCAGCTAAGATGGCAATAACTGTCATTACTATTAGAAGCTCAATTAGTGTAAAGGCTTTTCTTTTCTTCATGCTATAAATATAGCAAATAAAGTAACGAATAACAATATAGAAGAGCTACGGATATAATGAGGTAATAAGGAATAGCTAAATAAGCGTTGAAAGCTAAAAGTAATAATAAATATTCATATATATATTTTAAAATATCTTAACAAAGCACATATTATATGTTAATTTACTATTTGTACAAAACTGGGGGGCAAAGTGGATAGTATTGGCAAAATACTTAAGTGGCAAATAGAACTTTTTGGGAAAACCATAGAGTATAGCCCCGTTATGCTATTGATGACATGGATTGTTATGGTTTTAATAGTAGTTATCGCCTTTCTTTCAACACGTAAAATGAAAAAGAAACCAGGTAAGTTACAGCTTATTATGGAGATGTATTATAATTTTTTTAAAGATTTAACTTACTCAACATTAGGTGAGGAGCTGGCTGAACCGTATGTCCCTTATATTTCTACGCTTTTTCTTTTTATTTTATTTTCTAATTATTTAGGTATTATTCCACCTTTTTTTCACTTTTTTTATTTGATATTTCATTTACTAGATTACATTTTACCAATCCCAGATGTGGCTTATCACTGGATGCTTTATTTTCCGGTTTTCCAAGAACCAACAAAATTTCTCAGTACTACATTAGGTCTTGGACTTCTTAGTGCAGTTGTTGTGCATGTTTCTGCGATTAGAATTAAAGGTATCGTGGGATACTTGAGAAGCTATATGGATCCATTACCATCACATGGTTTATGGTTATTGATGTTTTGGATTAATCCGTTTTTTTATTTAAATGTTATAGGTGAGTTATCAAAGGTTGTTTCACATTCTTTTCGTTTGTTTGGCAATATTTTAGGAGGATCAATTATCATAACTATTATTAGTTATTTAATGTATTCAATGATTCCAGTTATTGATTATTCTTCTGTTACTTTGATAGGTGGAACTTTTCAGTCAGTTCTTGCGGCTGTTTTTTCTGTAGTTTATGTAGTAAGTACAACATTTCTTGGTGCTTTTTTTGGTTTATTCGCTGGGAGTATTCAGGCTTTTGTTTTTGCAATGCTGGCTGTTACGTATCTTGCAGTTTCGGTTAAGGAGTAAAGATGGATATTAATTTAGCATTAATTGGTGCATTTCTTGGAGCTGGATTGTCTGTTGGGATAGGTGCGTTAGGCGCTGCTTCTGGTGTAGGATACGCATCTGGTAGAGCATTAGAGGCCATGACTAGACAGCCAACTGCGAGCCCTGTAATACTTAGGACAATGCTTATTGGTCAAGCAATCACTGAAACTTCTTCCATTTTTGCTTTACTGGTATCACTGATGTTGTTATTTAAAGGTGGCGATTCAAGTGTGACCATTATGTTGGCAAATCTTTCAGCTGGAGCTTGTATTGGTTTAGGCGCACTTGGTTCTGGTGTCGGCGCGGGTTTACCTGTTGGGTCAGCGGTTGAGGGTATTGGTAGAAAGCCAGAAAATTCTAGTGGACTAATGATTAGTATGCTTATTGGGCAAGCCGTTACTCAGACTGCAGTTATTTTTGCTCTAGTTGTTTCTTTGCTTTTACTTTTTCAAGTGCATGCTGAAACAATGATGCATAATGTGGCTATCTTAGGCGCAGGCTTGGCGATGGGTTTTGGGGCTATTGGTCCAGGAGTTGGTGCAGGAATAACAGCACAAATGGCCACTAAAGCAATTGCTTATAATTCGGAAACTAGTAAGCTTGTAACTACTACAATGCTTTTAGGTCAATCGGTTTCGCAATCAACAGCTATCTACTCTTTGGTAATAGCTATGATTTTGATGTTTATGTTTTGATAAGGTAAGGAAAAGTCAGAGATGACAGAGAATAAAGGTTAGGGAGGTAAAAAATGGATTCAGAATTAGTTAAAGCAGCAGCATTATTAGGTGCAGGGATAGCAATGGGTATTGGAGCTATCGGGCCAGGAATCGGAGAAGGTTACGCAGCTGGAAAAGCGTGTGAAGGTATCGCGAAGAGACCAGACGAAGCAGGGCTTATCACAAGAACTATGCTTATCGGTCAAGCAGTTACAGAATCAACAGGTATTTATTCGTTAGTAGTTGCGTTAATACTTATTTTTATGTTTGCCAGCTAGAGGCAAAGAAGGGGAATTTAAATGGTTGAGATCAATCCTTATGAACTTATAATGCAAATTATTAATTTTGGATTGCTCCTTTTTCTTTTGAAAAAATTCTTGTATAAACCAATGAAGAATTTTTTGGATAAAAGAGCAGAAGATATTCAAAGCGAGTATGATAATGCAGAAAATTTGAAGAAAGAATCGGAAGTTGCTTTATCTTTAGCTAAAGAAGAAATGGAAAAAGCTAAAGTTGATGCTAAGGTTTTCATTGAAAACACATTAGCCAGTGCACAGAATGAAAAGCAAAAAATGATAGAAGATGCAGAGAATAAGGTCAAGAATATGCTTAATGCTGGTAAACAAGGACTGGAAAGCGAAATCAGAAAAGCAAAAAAAGAGCTTAAAAGTCAGATTGCTAACATTTCTGTTGATATAGCTTCTAGAATTATTGAGAAGGAAATAACAGAAGCTGACCATGATAGACTTATCAAGAATCACATTTATGAACTGAGTGAGCTTAAATGAAAAACATTAAGATTGTAAGTCGTTATGCTGATGCCTTTATCAGAAACATTCCCAAGGAACGTTATGATGAAGTTGCGGAGTATTTAAAACTGATTGCTGAGTCTTTGGATGAAGAAGTGATTAAATACTTAGTTAGCGATATTGTTAATGTGAATAAAAGACTAGATTTTCTTGAGAAAGTAGATCAAAAAATTGGTTTCCCTCAGGATATTAAACAGTTATTGGTTGTTTTAGTTAGAAGAAAAAGATTGAATTTAATTAAGGAAATTTACTCTGAATATGTTAAATTAATGAACAAATCGCATAACATGGCCTACGTTACTGTGGAAACAAAATATCAACTAAGTGCTGAATTATTGAAAGAAATTAAAGTGGCCTTAGAAAAAAGATTTAAGCAAGAAATAGCTATAAATGAAAAATTGAACCCTGAAATAATTGCAGGGGTTATTATTAAGAAGGATGATTTTGTAATGGATTTAAGTGTTAACGGTAGATTAAAAATCATTAAATCTAAGTTAATGGAAAAAGCTAATAACTAAAGGGGGGGAATAAGTTGAATATCAAGTCTGATGAAATAAGAAGAATATTAAATGAAGAACTTCAAGGATACGTAAACTCAATTGATGTGAAAGAAGTTGGATATGTTATCCAAGTTGGGGATAATATAGCGAGAATATATGGTTTAGAGAATGTTATGTCTAATGAATTACTTTCTTTTGAAAGTGGCGTTTTTGGAATGGCTTTAAACTTAGAAGAAGACAATATAGGTTGTGTTATTTTAGGTTCTGACAAAGAAGTTAAAGAGGGAGAAATAGTTAGAAGAACTAATCGTATTGTGAATGTTCCTGTTGGTCAGGGCTTGTTGGGACGAGTAGTTTCTCCATTAGGTGAGCCACTTGATGGCAAAGGAGATCTCCAATCTGATGAACAAAGACCGCTTGAAAGAATTGCTCCGGGTATTTGTGATAGACAACCAGTAAAAGAACCATTGCAAACAGGGCTGAAAGCAATTGATAGTATGATACCAATAGGAAGAGGTCAAAGAGAACTTATTATTGGTGATAGAAAAACAGGCAAAACTGCTATAGCAATAGATACAATTATTAATCAAAAAGGAAAAGACGTTATTTGTGTTTATGTAGCGATTGGACAAAAGAAATCAACAGTCGCTCAGTTATATCAAAAGTTGCAAGATTTTGGTGCAATTGATTATACCATCGTCGTTTCTGCTACTGCTAGCGATTCAGCTACATTACAATATATTGCACCTTATGCAGGATGCTCTATTGGTGAATATTTTATGGATTTAGGGAAGCACGTTTTGGTTATTTATGATGACTTGAGTAAACATGCTCAGGCATATAGACAGTTGTCGCTTTTATTAAGACGACCTCCAGGACGAGAAGCTTATCCAGGTGATGTTTTTTATTGTCATTCACGATTATTAGAAAGAGCGCTTAAATATAGTGATGAAAAGGGTTCTGGCTCACTTACTGCCTTACCAATTGTTGAAACTCAGGCAGGTGACGTTTCTGCTTATATTCCTACTAATGTAATTTCTATTACTGATGGTCAGATATATTTAGAATCAGACCTTTTTAATTCTGGTGTTAGACCTGCTGTTAACGTTGGAATTTCTGTTTCTAGGGTAGGTGGTGCCGCTCAAATAAAGGCCATGAAGAATGTTTCAGGTTCGTTGCGTATTGACTTAGCTCAATATAGGGAAATGGAAGCTTTTTCACAGTTTGGTACTGATTTAGATAAAGCAACGCTTGCTCAGCTCGAAAGAGGTAAGAGGTTAGTGGAAGTTTTAAAGCAAGACCAATTTGTGCCAATGGCCGTAGAAAAGCAAATTGTTATTTTATATGTTGCTTCTTCTGGGTTACTTGATGACATTAGTGTAAACAAATTAAAAGAATTTGAGAAAGAATTGTTTTCTTATATAGAAATACAGGCAAAATCAATTTTCGAAGAGATTTCTAGCACACAAGAGATGAGCGATAAGATTAAGTCGCAAGTTAAGGAAATAACAGAAAAATTTAAACAGGAGTTTTTGGGGTAGGCTAATGGCTGGAGGAAATATAAGAGACATTAAAAGAAGAATAGTTAGTGTTAAAAAAACACAAAAAATAACTTCTGCACTTAAACTTGTGGCAGCTTCTAAATTTAAAAAGAACCAAGGCTTAATTCTTAAACTTAGGAAGTATTCTGATAAGTTAAGTACACTAATGGCAAACGTGATTTCTAGAACACCGGAAATTAGCCATGATTTTTTCAATTTAAGAGAGGGAAAGTCTCTTTTTGTTATTTTATCTTCTGATAGAGGACTTTGTGGTGGATTTAATCAAAATGTTTTCAGAAAAGTGTTAGAAGATATTCCTGAAGGTTCGGATGTGTTCGCTGTAGGGAATAAGTCTTTGTCTTTTTTGAAGAAAAGTAAATACAATTTAGTCGGCTCACATGTTGGTATATCCGAAACATTGGAGTCATCAGAAATTCAACCTTTTGTTGATAAATTAGTTGATTTTTATCTTTCAGGTGAATATGCAAAAGTCATAGTTATCTATAATGAATTTAAGTCAGTTATTGCTCAAAACATAGTATCTGAAGAGTTGTTGCCAATAGAAATGTCTGATTTTAAAGAAATAGCGGTAGCTGAAAAAGATGAGTTTATCTTTGAGCCTAGCCAGCCTTTTTTGATGGATACATTAGCAAAAAGATATATTTATTCTAAAGTTCAAAGATATTTATTAGAAAGTGGAACTGCGGAACAAGGCTCAAGAATGACTGCCATGGAAAGTGCAACAGATAATGCTGGCGACTTAATATATAAACTAACCTTGTTATTTAATAGAGCAAGACAGAGTGCAATTACTACAGAGCTAACAGAGATTGTTGCTGGCGCTGAAGGTATGAAATAATAAATTAACTAAGAGGAGGATGAGATAAGATGCAAAAAGGAAAAGTTATTCAAATTATCGGACCGGTTGTAGATATTAGATTTGAAAGGGATTGTTTGCCAAAGCTGTATCATGCTGTGGAAATCTGGAATGATGGCAAAAAAATCGTTTTAGAGGTTATGCAACATTTAGGTGATGATGTTGTTCGAGCTGTATCTATGACATCCACGGATGGATTAGTTAGAGGAATGGAAGCTGTGGATACTGGCAATTGTATAACTGTTCCTGTTGGTTCTCAAACTTTAGGAAGAATTCTCAATGTTACGGGCGAAACTGTAGACTTTGGTGAACAGCTTCATGGGGAAAGATGGTCAATTCACAGAGAGGCGCCTAAATTAGAAGACCAAAGTACAACTACTGAGATGTTCGAAACTGGTATAAAAGTTGTAGACCTTTTAGCTCCTTATCCAAAAGGAGGAAAGATTGGATTATTTGGTGGTGCTGGTGTAGGAAAAACAGTTCTTATCATGGAGCTTATCCGTAATATTGCTAAAGAACATGGTGGATATTCTGTATTTGCTGGTGTTGGTGAAAGAACAAGAGAAGGTAACGACCTTTGGTTAGAAATGAAAGACTCTGGAGTTATTGATAAAACAGCTCTAATTTATGGACAAATGAATGAGCCTCCGGGGGCTCGTTTTAGAGTTGGACTGACTGGATTAACAGTTGCTGAATATTTTAGAGATGTAGAACACAAAGACGTTTTGTTATTTATAGATAATATTTTTAGATTTGTACAAGCTGGTTCCGAAGTATCAGCGTTATTAGGAAGAATGCCATCTGCTGTAGGTTATCAGCCAACTCTTGGTACTGACATTGGTGATTTACAGGAAAGAATCACTTCTACAAAGAATGGTTCAATTACGTCTGTGCAAGCGATTTATGTTCCGGCAGATGACTTAACTGACCCAGCTCCTGCAACAACCTTTGCTCACTTGGATGCTACGACGGTATTATCAAGAGAGATAGTTGAGATAGGAATATATCCAGCAGTAGACCCATTGGCATCTACTTCTACAATTCTTGATCCACATATTGTAGGTGAAGAACACTATCAAGTAGCAAATAGTGTCATCTCAATTTTACAAAAATACAAAGAATTACAGGATATTATTAAAATTTTAGGAATAGATGAGCTTTCTGATGCTGATAAAATAACTGTTTTTAGAGCAAGAAAAATACAGAAATTTTTGTCTCAGCCTTTCCATGTTGCTTCTCACTTCACAGGTAAAGAAGGAAAGTATGTAACTAAAGATGATACAATCCGTTCTTTTAAGGACATATTAGAGGGAAAACTTGATAATGTGCCAGAGCAAGCGTTTTACATGGTTGGTAGCATTGACGATGTTTATGAGAAGGCTAAAACACTGTAGCTATGTTGATGAAAGTAATAGTAAATAAACCATTCGAACAAAAGAGCTACGAAGGGGTAGAAAAAATTTCTTTACCTTCCTTGCTGGGAGAGGCGACTATTTTAAATGACCACATACCAATGGTCGCTGATGTGAATGGTGAAATTACTTTGTTTTATTCTGAAGAAAGAACAGAAAAAATCTTAACTGAAAACGCAATAGTTTCTGTAGACAAAGATATTATAGAAGTTTTTTGCTAAACATCTTAAAAAAGCACAGGTTGCACGCTATAATTTAAACATGACCATGAAACCATAAGGGGGAGTATCTTGGCGTCAATACCATTTGCTGCTGACTTTAATTTTGAAGATTTCTTTAAAAGATTTCCAATAAATGATTTAGGCGTAGCTGTTTTGCTTGTTATGGTTCTTGCCATAATGATTATTCCTATGCCAACTTTTATGTTGGATTTATTGATGGTATTGAATATCTCAATTGGAATAGTTGTTCTTTTAGTTGCTATTTTTTTACATAAACCATTAGATTTTGCTTCCTTTCCCTCAATTATATTAGTTACTACTATCTTTAGGTTAGCCTTAAACATCTCCTCGACTAGAATGATTCTTAGTTTGGGTTCAGATTTTGACGGAAAAATTATTTTAGCTTTTGCCAATTTTGTAACTAAAGGAAACATGGTTGTAGGGGCAGTAGCCTTTGGAATCATCACCATTGTTCAGTTTATGGTTATTACTAAAGGTTCGGAGCGTGTTGCTGAGGTTGCTGCTAGATTTACATTAGATGCGATGCCTGGAAAGCAGATGTCTATTGATGCTGATTTAAATTCAGGGCTCATTGATGCTACTGAAGCAAAAGCAAAAAGGTCTGATATACAAAAGGAAGCAACTTTTTTTGGTTCAATGGATGGTGCTAATAAATTTGTCAGAGGAGACTCTGTAGCAGGTATTATTATTGTAATTGTCAATCTTCTTGGTGGTATTGTTATTGGTATATTTCAGCAAGACCTATCATTAAGTATATCGTTAGAAGTTTTTGCTAAATTAACAATAGGTGATGGTCTTGTTGGTCAAATACCAGCCTTATTGATGTCAATTTCAACTGGTTTAGTAATTACAAAAGCTGCTTCTGAAGAAAGTTTAGGTACAGATATTGTTAGGCAGTTATTTAAAAAACCTGATGTATTTTTATTTACTGGAGTAATTCTAGCCCTTTTTGCTATTGTTCCTGGCTTACCTACTATCCCTTTTATGACACTTGCTGTAGGTGCTGGCTTTCTAGGTTACACGCTAAATAAAGCAAGTGCTGTTGAAGAGGATTCTGTTTCGGCACAAGAAGAGCAGGCAGCCAAGGAAGCAATGAAAAAGCCAGAGAATTTACTGGGGACCTTGGCATTAGACCCAATTTCTGTGAAAACAGGCAGAAACTTAGTGCCATTAATTGACCCA